>JANLTE010000154.1:0-1974 GCA_031362785.1 Elusimicrobiota bacterium | reverse complement strand
AACTGATATAAGTGCCTTCATGCCCTTCTCCTTTTCATGCTGCAATATTTAGTCAGCCGGCTCTTCTGGATCGGCTTGTCTGCGTTCTTTTCTAAATCGGTTGATCACCCGTTCAATGATGTCGGCTTCGAAGCCCTGTCGCGCCAGATGCCCGTAAAGCCTCCGGTGTTGCGTGTGCGAATCGATTTCCTTGATCTGTCGGCTGCGCTTGAGGAGCGACCGATAGGCGCGCTCGTCCTCGCTTAGGATTTCATCGGCGTTCTCCGACTTCACGCTCCGGACCACCTGCTCGGCCGTTTCGCGGTCGATTCCCTTTCGGACGAGTTCCTCATGAACCCGCTCCTCTCCGACCATCCGGTATTTTAACTTTTCTTCCGCGTAATGCGCCGCAAAATCAGCGTCATTGATCAGTTTTTGGCTTTTGAGCTGCTCCATCGTGTCCTGGATGATCTCTTTAGAAAACCCTTTCCGTTTCAGCCTCTCGATCATTTCCAGGGATGAAAGCGTGCGGTAACTCAAAAAAAGATAGGCGTACTCGACCGCTTCTTTTCGATCCTCGATGGATTTGAGCTCGGAGAGCGTCGCCTCGCTGATTTCGGCTCCCTCGATCAGTTTGAATTGCGCCACCACATCTTCGTGAAGTTTAATCGAAACCTCAGGGCCAATAAAGACGGTGCGATACTCTTTCTTGTATTTTTGAGGGACGATTCTTAGGATTTTTATCACGAGGGGTAACGCTCTTTCGTTGACTCATTATACTAAATTCATTGAAAGCACCTGGCAAAAAAGCTAGAATCTCGTCATCAAATCGCCTGGAGGTTCCCATGGTAGTGAAATCTGAAGAGTTGTCCGAAGGGCAATTAGCGCCCCATTTTGAACTAAAGGACCAAAACGGCGCGTCCGTGAGTCTGCACGGTTTTAAAGGCAAGCCCGTCGTGCTGTATTTTTATCCGAAAGACGACACGCCCGGCTGCACCAGGGAATCCTGTAGTTTCCGCGATCATGAGAAGGATTTAAAGAAATTGGGCGCGGTGGTCTTGGGTGTGAGCCTGGACGATGAGCAATCCCACCAAAAGTTCATCAAGAAATATTCGCTCAATTTTTCGCTGCTTTGCGATGAAGACGCGAAAGTGGCGCGGCTTTACGGAGTATATAAAAAGAAGAACATGTACGCGCGGCTCTTCTGGGGCATCGAGCGCTCGACCTTCGTGATCGGCGCCGACGGGAAGCTCAAGAAAATTTTCCGCAAAGTAAAAGTGGACGGACACACCGATGAAGTTCTAGAAGCGCTTCAGCCCTCCCGCTAACTCCCGTGAAGGCCGCTTATTTCAACGAACACGGATCGGCTGAGAAAATTCTATACGGCGAGCGGCCCGATCCGGTCGCCAAAGAAAGAGAAGTCCTGCTCAAAGTCCGGGCCTGCGCTTTAAACCACGTTGACATTTGGGTCCGGAACGGCAGTCCCGCGTATCCGGTCAAATTTCCTCACATTTTAGGGTCCGATATCGCCGGAGAAATCATCGGCACTTCTCCTTATAAAAGCAGCCGGTTCAAATCGGGCTCAAAAGTTTTCGTGATGCCCGGCGTCAGCTGTGGGCAATGCTCCAATTGCGTGTCGGGGTTGGACAACCAGTGCGATTCGTTTAAAATTATCGGAGCCTCCGATCCCGGCGGTTACGCGGAGTTCGTCGCGGTGCCCGAGCGCAATGTCCTCCCGATGCCGGAAAACCTTTCGTTCGAAGAGGCGGCGAGTTTTCCCCTCACATTCCTCACCGCGTGGCACATGCTCATGACTCGAGCGCAGCTGAAATCGGGCGAGACGGTGCTTGTTTTGGGGGCGGGTTCAGGCGTGGGGGCGGCGGCGATTCAGATCGCGAAAATTACGGGCGCTGCGGTGGCCGCGGTTTCTTCATCGGATGAAAAACTTGCCAAGGCCGCGGAGTTGGGAGCCGACTTCACCATTAACGGCAGCAA
>JANLTE010000147.1:0-9063 GCA_031362785.1 Elusimicrobiota bacterium | reverse complement strand
GCAAGGGCTTGGCGCTGACCCTTACAATAAAACTCTAAAGCAAATACTTGAAAAAAACTAGATTTTGAGATAGAGTTAACCGACTCACGAGAGGTTCATGCTTTGACGCGAAGACGCTCAGCAATCAATCTGAAGTTTAGTTTATTAGCATTAGCCGTAGCGTCCGTTCAGCCAACGCCATCTATCGCGGAGGAGTCCTGGTGCTTTTTTCGCAAGGAAGGCTCATTCGAGATTTGGAAGACAATGCTTTCGCGCTGCGGACCGGATAAATTTATACAGGTGTATCTAAATTATGCGCAAAGCCTAAGGAGTAAATCTATAATTGACGTACACATTGACCCGTAATAAATCGCACAGAAATTGAGACTTTTAGGACGCAGAATTTTATCTAGTTATTTTCACCCCTCATGAAAATCATTCGCCTCGCGGTTGAACGGCCAGTAACTACCGCAATGTTCTATGCGGCGATCGTTTTAATTGGGCTTATATCTTTATTTATTCTCCCTCGCGAACTTTTCCCCACCGTTTCGTTTCCCGAATTGCTCGTCGTTACCCACTACGGCGCAGCAGCCCCTGAAGAAATAGAAAATATAATCACGAAAATTGTTGAGGAACAGACAGGGACCGTCCCGAACTTGCGGCGGGTACGGTCAATTTCCCGTGAAGGTTTGTCGGTTGTTATTCTGGAATTTAATTGGGGCTCTGACATCGGTTTAGCACATTTGAACGTTCGAGAGAAAATTGATCTCATTAAAGACCGTCTCCCCACCGAGGCAGAGGAACCCATAATACAGCGTTATAACCCATTCGCTCAACCCATGATGATTTTGTCGGTTTCAGGAGATATATCCCTTTCCGACCTTACTCGCATTTCAAATGACGTTATTAAGAAACGTTTGCAAAAAGTTGACGGAGTGGCCTCAGCGACCGTTTCCGGAGGACAGGAAAGAGAGATATTAGTGGAAGTGGATTTGGGAAAAATGCAGTCTTCCAATATTTCTTTAGCGGGAATTGTTGATTCGCTTAAGACTTCAAACGTGAATTACCCCGCGGGCACGACCCAAGGACGGTTCTATGAGTATCTTGTGAGGACCATCGGTGAGTATAAAGACGTTAAAGATATCGGGAACACCATTGTCGCGGTCGATTCCGCAAGGGAGGCCCCTGAATATTTATACCGTCAGCAAAATCAGCGCAAAGGCGCCGACGCCTTTCAGCCAAGACTGCAGCGCCTCGTCGCGTTAAACAACATCGCTGAAGTTAAAGATTCCTTCATAGAAACGGAAAGCTACTCCCGCCACAATCGAAATCCAAACATTTCCATTGCCATTCAAAAGCAGTTTGACGTAAATACCATTAAAGCCGCGCGTAGAGCTAAACGGGCGCTGACAGAGTTATCACAAAGTCTTCCCAAAAACATGAAAGTCGAAATCGTTTATGATGAATCTAAGTTCATCCAGGGGTCACTGTTCGACGTTGCAACGGATGCCGTTCTAGGAGGTATACTTGCATTTCTTGTTTTACTTTTTTTCCTCCGAAATATTGGAGACGCGTTCATCGTAACGCTTTCCCTACCAATTTCCATTCTCGTCGTATTTATTTTTCTTTACTTTATGGACAGGAGCATTAACGTCATAGCTCTTGCGGGACTTTCGCTGGGAATAGGGAGTATAACTGATAACGCAATCGCAGTTTTAGATAACATTGTTGAATGCCGAAAAGAGAACGCAAATCCGATTGAAGCATCTATTAAGGGCGCTGCGGACGTTGCCGTCGCACAATTCTCCTCTATGCTAACCAACATCGTTGTATTTTTACCGTTGTTATTTGCTAAAGGCCTTGCCCAGCAACTCTTTAAGGATTTGTTTTACGCTGCGGTTATTTCAAATATCGCAGCATTCGTCGTGGCATTGACACTGATACCCAGAATCACCGCTCACCCGATACTGTCGTTAAAATCCAAATCAGATGAACCGGCCGGGGAGGATACAGAAAAAAATCCCAAGGACGATGTTTTCATTGGAGTCGGAGGAACTATACATGCAAGAAACCCTGGATCCCAGATCGCGTTTTACGAGCGCCAGCCTTTTAAAAAATTTAAATGGCTACTCGAAGGATTAACGGTTGAAAAATCTGATAAATTAGTCCATTTTTACCAAAAATGGCTGTTATGGTGCATTATGAATCGAAAAAAAGTTTTGTTTTGGGCAGGAAGCCTCTTTATCATCTCACTCATGATCTTTTCATTTAAATCAAAAATTTTTATGCCAACGGTAGACCAGGGACAGTTTTTAATCCGCTTAAACATGCCCATAGGGACGAGACTTGATGAAACGAACCGCATCATGGAAAAAATTGAAGCGATATTGGCAAAGATGCCGGAAACAAAAGATCTTTTAGCGCGCGTTGGCTCAAGTGGTGAGCAATCCATTGACGCGCTGCGCGATCACCAGGGAGAGTGCACGGTTACCGTCAACCGCAACAAAACAACCCTATCAACTGGCGAAATGATCCTAAAAGTAAAGGAAGAGTTAAAGCCCCTAAGTCTAGAAGGCGGTGAAACAGAATTTTTGCTTCAGGATTCCTCCGTCAAAGCTATGACGGGGACCTCCGCACCTATTGCGATTACGGTTAAAGGTCCGGACCTCGGCGTGCTGAGAAAATACTCAGACGACATCCAGCTAGCAATTAAATCGATCCCAGGAATCGAAGGAGTTAAAACAAACCTTCCTCTTCCGTCGTTCGAAACCCGCGTATCCATCGACAAAGATCGAGCGAGCGCTTTTGGGCTGTCCACATCTGAAATTGCCAGAACTTCACTTATTGGCATTCATGGATTTATAGCGACATATTATAAGGAAGAAGGTAAGGAAATAGGTGTTCGTGTTCGGCTTCGCGAAGAGGACCGCAATAATCCAGCTGCACTGCACAAAGTTGCAGTTCGCACGCAACAAATGGTCATGGTTCCCTTAGGAGACGTGGCAAACATAACGGCAGGGTACGGCCCAAGCGAAATTCAGCGATTTGACCAACAGCGCGCGATCGTAGTGTCGGCGCAGGTCTTTGGAAGAAGTCTTGGAGACGTTATTAAGGATGTGGACGAAAAAATTAAGCATTTTAGCGGCATTAAGGACTATTCCCTTGAAATTGGAGGCACAAAAAAGGAAATTCAAGAATCCTTTGGCGGTCTGGTCTTTGCATTCATTCTCGCGGTTGTTCTTATTTATATGATCATGGCGGCAGGGTTTGAATCGCTGCTCCACCCATTTCTAATCATGATCACAGTGCCGCTGGGTGTTATCGGCGTCGCGATGATCCTTCTAGTAACGTTCACTCCGGTCAGCGTCCCTGTAATGTTGGGAGTTGTTTTGCTCGGAGGAATCGTGGTGAACAACGGAATTGTATTAATTGACCACATTAATTTTCTTCGCACAGCAGAGAAAAAGGAAATCTTGGAAGCTGTCGTGCTTGGCTGTGCGCACCGACTAAAGCCCGTTCTCATGACCGCCATTGTTACCATTCTTTCACTCGTTCCCATAGCACTTGGTCTAGGTCAGGGTACTGAAATGTCTTCCCCCATGGCAATCGCAACCCTGGGAGGACTGTCTATTTCAACAGTATTGACGCTCGTTATTCTCCCCATTCTCTACCTCATGGTTGAGGAAAGAAAAAAGAAAAAGACTCATCATTTAATGGTGGAGGAGTGATTTAATCCAGGATTGGATTAATTTTTTTTTGCTTTTTAACTTTGGACCACCTTTTTGAGATTAAAGCGTCCACTTTCCTTTTAAAATATCTCCGAACATCTTCCATTATCAAAGTAAACCCGGGTAAAACAAAAAGCACCAAAACAGTGGACACCATTAAACCGCCGATCACCGCAATGGCCATGGGCGCCCAAAGGGACCCTGAACTTTTATCTTCAAAAACAAGCGGCGCTAGCCCCAAAACCGTTGTAAGGGTAGTCATTAAAATCGGTCGAAACCGCTCTTCACCGGCCAAAATAAGCGATCGATAGATATTATTTCGCTTCCGCAAATGGTTGAAAACATCCACAAGCATAATAGAGTTTCCGACAGAAATTCCCCCCAGCATGATGAACCCAATCAACGTGCCCAGAGTGACGGGAGTGTTCGTTATATATAGGAGTGGAACCGCACCAATTAAAGTAAGAGGCACGGCAATTAAAATTACAATGGGCTGAAATATTGACTCAAATAAACTCGCCAAAACAGTAAATACCAAAAGTATCATAATGATAAAAGCAAATTGCGATTCTCTTTCCGCTTCAATTAATTTCGGGTAATCTCCCCCGATTTCAAAATAGTATCCCGCTGGGACCTGAAGGCTTTCAAGCGATTTGAAAGCAAACTCAGCCACTTTACTTAGCGCTAAATCCTTCCGATTGGCGCTCACCTGAATCATGCGCTCTCGGTTCTTCCTCCAAATTTCGCTAGGTGTCAAACCGAATTCAAAATTGGCGAATTGCCGAACGGGAACGATGACACCCTTATCGTTAATAAGGGAAAGAACCTGAACGTCCTCGATCGTCCTGCGATACGTTTCCTGAAGCCGCGCAACCGTTTCGACCTGCGCCTTTGGAGTCAAAAAATAGGTTGCCCTCAGACCCCGAATTTGAGCGTGAAGGTTTTCAGCAATGTCTTGCGTGGTTAAATCAAACAGGGAGGCCTTCTGGCGGTCAATTTCAATTCTAACCTCAGGCCTTCCCGGCTTGTAACGCAATTTAATGTCAGCAAGACCCGGGACTTTTTCTAGGTTTTGTGCAATTTTGACTGCGAGGTCTCGAAGCTTGCCATAATCGTAGCCATACACGTCAATTAAAAATTCTTTCGAACTCGATGGCTCGGAAAAATAAATAAAGGCGCTGTATTCTTGACCAATTTTAGAGACTATTGGCCTTAAGAAGTTAATAACCTCCTGAGCGGATCTCTGCCTTTCACTGACAGACACTAAAGTAACGTATATTTTCGAAGACCACCCTTCTACTCTTGAAACGGCGGTTTTAACTGATTTTTGGATTTCAGGCAATTCGTTTAACAACTTCTCAACAGCAGTCACCACTTTATCGGACACATCTAATTTAGCGCCAGATGGCAGCTCAACAAAAATTGTGAACTCATTTTCTTCGGTACTGCCGGCAAACTCTTTGTCAAGCTGCTTATAGAGCCAACCGCTAGCCAAGAGGGAAAGCAGTAATCCGCCAGCCATCCAATATCTTTTTCTCATCAGCAGTATGACGGTTTTTCGATAAAACAACTTCCACTGATGAATCTTAATGCCTTTTATTTTTAGCCGGCCTCCAACCCACTCTTCTTTCGGACTTGAATTTCGCCTTATTAGTTTTAAAATTGGCTTTTCCACGCCTTCTTTAATCCAAACGCTAAATTGAACAACTTTCTCAGGCGTCATATCTATCATTCCATCACAAACCTTGTGATAAACCTCCATAATCCTATTTTTTACCTTATTCCCCCGGGTTCCGAGCAGGAGCCATAAATAAGTAGAAAAAAACTGGCTCTCCTTTTCCCATCGGTCAGGCACATTAGCCACCAAACATGGGATCAGGCTGACAGAAACAAAGAATGAAATGAGCAGAGAGCCGGTGACGGTCACCGCTAGACCTGAATACAGCATTCGCACTTGGGGGTTTAGAAAAATGATAGGCAAGAAGACAATGACTTTTGTTACAGTACAGGCCACCAACGCTAAGAGCATTTCAAAAGTGGCAGTCATAGCAATATTTTTTTTAGCAGACGCAATTTCCTCAATTGATAAATCTTCCGGCGGGGCGCGCCTAGCCGCATCGTTTAATTTTTTTCGCACATTGGTAATGTTTTCCAGCACGACAATAGAGTCGTCCAATATCATGCCCGTCGCAATGGCAAGTCCAGAAATGGTCATAACGTTCATGGACAGATTAAACACGCTCATGACGACCAACGTAATGATGAACGACAACGGAATCGAGATGAAAATGAACGAAGAGGTTAAAAGATCTCGCAGAAAAATCAAAAGGATAATTCCAGCTAAAAGCGCTCCTTCCATCAATGCTTTTCTGACGTCGCTCAAGGCCTTGTTAATCGCGATGGATTGGTCCGCCACAACCTCAAACGTAATGTCGGGATCCAGAGTTTTTTTAAACTCATTTGCAGCCTGCTTGATGCGGCGCGCCGTCGCGATCGTATTAGATAACGCCTCTTTCTGGATATAAGCCGAAATAACGGGCTCCCGATTGAGCCGAGAATATGATTCGGGTTCCAAATAAAAATCACGAATCTCGGCGATGTCTTTCAATCGAATTCGCGAACCCTCTTTGGTGACCGCAATGGGAAGTTGTCCGATTTCATCCAGCGTTTTAAACGCTCCGACGGTACGAACTAAATAGGAATCACGATCGTTGGACAACTTTCCGGACAAAACATTTATATTTTCAGAGCCAATCTGGGAAATAATCTGCCTGATAGGAAGAGCGTAGGCCTCCAGTCGACCTTGATCAAACTCAACAAGAATTTTCCGCTCCCGGCCACCGCCAATTTCAATGTTTCCAACGCCATCCTGTCTCTTAATAAGTGGCTTCAGCTCATTATCAGCCACATCGCGCATTTGCTCAGGAGTATATTTTTTTGATGAAAGGGCTAAAATCATAATCGGTGCTTGATTCTCGTCATATCTCGAGATCACTGGTTTTTCAATTTCTTTCGGTAGCTTTCCGCGGATTTTAGCCATGCGCTCTTGAACTTCCAGGGCCGCGCGGGAACTGTCCGTTCCAACTTTGAACTTCAAGGTGATCACCGCTCGCTCTTTGCGCGCAACCGACACAATGTCGTCAAGATTAGGAAGCGTTGCCATTTCATCTTCAATCGGCTTAATAACCATGGACTCAACATCTTCGGGCGGAAGACCGCCGCGAATTCCAATAAAAATGGTAAGCACTCCTGAGTCGCCCCCTGGCATTAAATCAACTGGCATGCGAAAAAGTGCGATGATTCCCATTAGCGCCAAAACCGCATATACCATGGCTGTTGTAATTGGACGATCTACAAAAAATCGTAGAAATTTCATTATTGATTAATAATGCGGTTTAATTGTTCAGAATGGATTTTTGCGGTGGACGGAATCGAAATGACAACCCTGAATGACTGAACCGGTCGAAGCATTGAAAGGTTCAACGAAGTAATCGCTGGGGCTGTCCTAATCGGACCCCGTATCGAGAGTATAATCTTTTAATTTGCCAAGAAAACTTTTGTAATCCATGTCGAGCATTTCGGAGGCCTTCTTTTTATTTCCGCCAGTTTTTTTTAGCACGGACAAAATTTGTTCTTTCTCCACTTTTTTTAAGATTTCCTTCATGGTTTTATTTTCGCCGGATGCGGCGGACGCGGCCTGCTCGCGATGAGAAAAATATGACTGGATACCTATTGGAAAGTGAATGGGATCAATCCGCCCTGTGTCGCAAAGCAAAGACGCAGAATAAACCGCGTGTTTGAGTTCCCTCACATTGCCAGGCCAGGGGTAATCCCTAATTAATTTTTGGGATGCTTCTGAGAGTGACAGCTGACTTTTCCCAAGCTTCCTACGATTCTGGGTAAGAAAATACTGGAGCAGAGAATCCTTCTCTTCATGAGACCTATTTCTTAATGGAAGCAATTGAATCGTTAACGCTCCCAATCGATAAAACAAATCCTCGCGAAACTGACCGGTCGCGACAGATTTTTTAAGGTCAGCATTAGTAGCTGCAAATATTCTGATATCCAGAGCAATTGGCGTTTTCCCTCCCAGTCTCATGAGGGTTCGATTTTCGATAAAACGAAGCAACTTGGCCTGCATTGCTAGAGGAACATTACCAATTTCGTCTAAAAATAGCGTGCCTCCATCGGCCATTTGAAATCGCCCCATTTTAGGTGAATCCGCGCCCGTAAACGCTCCCTTTTCATACCCAAATAATTCAGATTCAAACAACGATTCAGGTATCGAAGCGCAGTCAACGATAACCAAAGGTTTCCTGCCCCGAGGACTTTTCCCATGCGTGTATTGAGCAAGGAATTCCTTGCCCGTTCCGCTTTCACCCAATAACAAAATAGGCTCGTCGACCGCCGCAAACTTATCCGCAACCGCCAGCACAGTTTTCATCGCTTCAGATTGAGCCACAAATGATTTATCGGTAGAACTTTCTTCAACATCGCTTGCTAAAGTGCCGCTGGCCGAATAATACTTCTTAACAGACTTTTCGATCATCTCAGGGTCTAGCGGTTTTACTAAGAAATCAACCGCGCCTAGCTTCATCGTGGTAACGACCGAATCAACCGTCTGATACGCCGTCATCATAACCACCCGCATAGCGGGAGCCAAAGTCTTGAATTGCGAAAGCGCTGAAATGCCGTCCATCCCAGGAAGGCGAATGTCCAAAAACGCCATGTTGCAAACATGCCCGGATTGAAGGTATTTAATTGCTTCTTCAGCTGACGAAAAATATTGAATTCCATAATTTAAATTTTCCAGAATTCTTGAAAAAATCATTTTTACGCCTGGCTCGTCGTCAACCACAATAATTTCTTGCGCTTTGGATTTCATTTTAGATGCCACATGGTAATTCGATCTCAAAGAACGTTGAGGGCTGGGCGCTTTCGTTTGAGCTCCCGGCCCTAATTACTCCACCGTGCTGTTCAATCACTTTTTTAGCGATTGCCAGACCTAAACCACTTCCGCTTGCTTTGGTTGTAAAGAACGGCATAAAAATTTTATCTTCATTGCCCGATGCAATTTGGCTCCCGGTATTTTTTACCAATACATTAATTTTTTTTACGTCATTTATAGAAACTTCCCTGCTCTCAATAGTTAAGACTTGACCCTTCTGTTCCCCGATCGCCTGGAGCGCATTGATAAAAAGATTTTCGAACACCTCCTGCATGACGTAGGGATCGCAGAAAATGTCCGGCAAGTTTAAATCCATCTTCTTATCAATCACAATATCTTGAATCTGGATTTGGACCAGCAACGAATTCAGAGTCGATTGCAAAAATTTTTTTTTTGTGGGCTTAAAAT
>JANLTE010000126.1:0-1964 GCA_031362785.1 Elusimicrobiota bacterium | reverse complement strand
CGGAATGGTTAAAGGTCTTGACTGACAATCCAATTTTAATCGAGCGCCCAATCGTTTCAAACGGTCTGAACACCGTCCTCGCCCGTCCGCCAGAAAAGCTGGAAGAGTTGTTCTAAACCCGTCCCAGCAGATCGCCCAACTTAAAAAATAAAAACCCAAGTACCAGGCTGGCCGCTATATTCCCGGCCGCGCGGGCTCCTTCGCCCGCTTTGATCAAATTGGATGTTTCCAGAATGAAAGCGGAGAACGTCGTGAACGCTCCGCAAAATCCGGTCATGAGCAGGATTCTAGCTTCATGTGTCAGCGGCAGCTTTCCTTGCGCAAGCGAATCGAAAAGTCCGATTAAAAAACAACCGGAGACGTTAACTGCCAAAGTGCCGTACGGAAAACCCGTCCCGACGGCCCTATACATTCCGCCTGCCAGGAAATAGCGCGCGAATCCGCCCGCGATGCTTCCCAACGTTAACCCGATCAATGCGCTCATGGGCCGAATTTAATCAAATCACCTGGCTGAGGGTCAAGCCGCTTTTTTTACCATGATGGGTATTTGATACAATAACGCTCGAGTTGGAAAGTGCCGGGAGGCTTATTGTCTAAAGATATTTCCGTTGTTGTCATCACTTATAATGCCCAAGAAACGCTTGAACTTTGTCTGGAGTCCGTGAAGGAGATCGCTTCGGAAATTATTTTGGTAGACGACCACTCCACCGACAAAACCTTGGAAATAGCCGCTCGGTACCAGGTCAAGACCTTCTCTCGCAAGCTCGAAAGCTTTGGTATTCAGAAGCAGTTCGCGATTAATCAGGCTTCAAATGATTGGATTTTTCTGATCGATTCTGATGAGACGGCTACGACCGAACTTCTGAGCGCAATTCGAAAGATCGTATCGCAAAATAGCCTTGAGGCGGCGTGGCGCCTGCCGCGCAAGAATTTTTATTTTGGGCGGTGGTTGAAACACGGCGGTAAATATCCGGACCACCAGGTGAGGCTTTTTCGTAAGAGCGTCTGCCAATTTTCCGATGACATCGTGCACGAGAAAGTTATCGTTTCAGGCGTAACCGGAGAAATACCCTGTCCGCTGATTCACCATTCCTACCCTGACATGGAAACCTGGTTTCAAAAGCTGGAAATGTTTTCTAAATGCCGCGCGGAAGATTTAGTAAAACAGGACCTGGTTCCAAACTGGATGGAAGCGCTGCGTTTCTGCGTCGTCCGTCCCAAGTGGCGATTCGTCCGCCGTTATTTTTTCAAGCTCGGTTTTTTGGATGGCTTCCCGGGGTTTTTGGCTTGCTTGCATGACGCCCTCACAGAAATCCTGGGTTACTTTTTATTCACACAGAAAGCCCGTTCCCGCCCCAAAACTCTATCGTCGTGACTGCCCTCGCTCAGAAAAGTTTTATCTTCTCCGTTTTTCTCTACGGTGCCAGCCTCCCTTTTTCGATGGCAGCGACCAATTTTTCTTTAGCTCTTTTGGTCCTGTCAATTGCGGTGATGCTGATATCTCATGAGACCCACTGGACTTTACCCCCTTCTCTCTTCTGGCTCGCGCTATTTTTCTTTTGGGCTATGGTCACAGGAATGATCTCAAACCGCAGGATTTCATTTTCTTCTTTTGATGTTTTTTCCAAAATATGGAACGTGCTTCCTTATATACTGATTCCCATGGGGTCTTCCCTCCTTGTGGGGCAATTGGGAAAAATATTAAAAACCGCGTTGTTCGCCGGCGTTGTAGTTGTGATCTTGGGAGCGGTCCAATTTTGGGGCAACATCCCTTATTTTTTTGAAGGGTCTCTCATCCAGCACTCCCTGGTCGAACAAAAAAGATTTTATGGATTTCAATCCCATCCGCTTCATACAGGCGCGCTGTATTCGATACTATTTCTGATGGCGCTCGCGGCGACGCTTTATTACGATCGAGGCGCTAAATTTTTTGGAATGGGGATTTGCGCCAGCGCCCTGATGTG
>JANLTE010000120.1:0-1956 GCA_031362785.1 Elusimicrobiota bacterium | reverse complement strand
CCCAGCGGAAAATTCCGCTAAATCCGCACATTACTTAAATGGATTCTTCGCGGAAACGGGATGGTTCGATAAAACGGTGCCTCTCGCTTTGGAAATGGGCAAGCTCCCTTCCAGGATCCAAATTTCGCCGATGCCTTTTTTGAGCGCGTCGAAAGACGAATTGATTTTAGGGATCATACCGCCCGTAATCACGCCTTCTTTGATCAGCTTTTGACTTTCCGCGCGAGTCATGTGAGGGATGGTCTTCCCGAACGCGTCAACGACCCCCGGGACATCCGTGTAGAGAACGAGCCGGCGCGCTTTGAGGGCGGAAGCGATGGCTGAAGCCATCTCGTCGGCGTTAACGTTCAGGGAATTGCCCTGACCATCGTCCGCGATGGAAGAAAATACCGGCAGCCATTTCCGATCTAGAATCGCATGAATGAACGGGGCCCTAATTTTATTTGGAATTCCTACGCGCCCAAGAGACGCCACTCTCTTCGCGGATACTATTTTTCCGTCCCGCCCGCTCAACCCCACCGCGGGAACGTTTGCCTGGTTCAATTGGCTCACGATGGCGGGATTGACTTTGCCGGACAGAACCATTTCCGCCGCTTCCATGGTCCGCTCATCCGTGAAGCGCCGGCCTTTTACGAACTTCGTCTGCAGGCCCAGTTGCTCGCAAAGCCGAGTCACTTCTTTGCCGCCGCCATGGACCAGGACCACCGGGTGGCGCTTGAAATAGGAAGCGAGCGCGCGGATCCAAAGCTGAAATTTATCTTTTTGCAGCAGGCTCCCGCCGATTTTGACGACTACGATTTCTTTAGACCGCATGGGCTTTTTGTCCATTTTGAACGCTGCCTCTAACGACGGAATGTCTGCAGCTCGATTTGAAATCACACCGGAAACACATCGTGGTGTTGGGCGCGAAGTCCATCCGCTCGATCTTGCGCGCGACCGCTTCGAGCTCGCCCAACGCCGCTTTTTCCTGCTCGGCGGAACGCGTCGTCGTTACGACCTTGTTGTGAGCGAGAAAAAAATAGCTGAGCGCCGAAGGCTCGATGTTCAGGGCGTTCTTGCAGCCTAGCGAATAGAGCGTCAGCTGGAGGTCCGAATCGATTTTGGACTGGTCCCACATCTCGGCGTGCGTTTTGTAATCGATGACCTCATAGGTCCCGTCGGGCCAGCGGTCGATCCGGTCGATAATCCCCCGCAGCGTCCGCTTGCCGACATTGTATTTAAACTCCTTTTCCACCCCGACCACCTCAGTTTTACGCGCCTGGCAAAATTCAAAATACTGAGAAAGCATCTTCTTTCCTTTTTCATAAAAATGCATCGTCTGCTGCGGGTTTAAGAACCCCTCGTTCACCCAATGCTGGTTGTAAAAATCCATGAGGTCCTCGTGTGAGTTTTTCCCGGCCTTGTGGTATTCTTCGAGCGTTTTGTGCACGGTTAGCCCGAGCGAAATGTAGGGGTTGGGCGGAACTTTCATCCTGTCCTCGTAGACGAGTTTGAATTTCCAGGGACAAAAGCGATAAGCGGAAATTTTCGAATAGGAGAGCTCGAGAGGTTTTTTATCGGCGAATAAATCAGAAAGAAAAGTTTTAACTTTTGCGAGCACTTTTACCTTTATTCCTCTAAAGTTCGATCCGGATTTTTGGGTTGGGCGTACCGGAAAAAAGAAACCCGGGAATCGCCGTACTTTTCCTGACGAAAAAAATCCCACATTTCAGGGGGAGTGAACGGTTCCTTGGCATGGTGTTGAGCCACGAACCATCCCCCATCCGCCAGCACTCTATCTCGTGGAATCGTTGAGAGTAAATCGTCAATAAAATATAGCGCCCTTTTATCGTGATCGACATACGGGGCGCCGGAAAAAACAACGTCGAAGCGTTCGTTCAACCAGCCGAGACCTGACCGCACGTTTGCGCAATGAATTTCGACATGCTGCTGCGCGGCCCAAGGATTTTTCTTCCC
>JANLTE010000074.1:0-4493 GCA_031362785.1 Elusimicrobiota bacterium | reverse complement strand
CGAGCGGAAATGATCGCGAAAAATACCATGAAACGGGAAGCGTACGATTTTGCCGTCACGAGAGCATTCGCAAAGCCGGCCAGTGCCTTAGAAATGGTTATTCCTTTCATCAAAATTGGGGGTAAAGCAATATTTTGGGGATCTGCTGAAAATTGGGGTGATATGCAAACTATAAATAAGATAGCATTGCAACTAGGCGCTAAGTATTTAAATCATGAGGATTACACCCTTCCGGACGATCCTGACTGCCATCTTAGGCGATTGACCATTATTCAGAAATCCATACAAACACCGATTAGTTACCCGCGAGCTGTGGGCATTCCTCAGAAGCGGCCTTTAAGTTAAATAAATCACACTATGATTCCATTACGAGATAGTGTTAGGTCAAAAAGAGTTCCTATTGTAAATTATCTACTAATTGCAGTGAACCTTGCAGTATTTGCCTATCAGTTGCGCATTGCATCTGTTGGAACGCTCGATAACTTTATATCGCAATGTGCTGTAACTCCAACTTTGCTTTTGCGTGAGCCATTCAATTATTACCACACTTTGATCGCTTCTCAGTTTTTACATGGCGGTGTAATGCATATTTTAGGAAATATGGCTTACTTATACATTTTTGGGGATAACATTGAGGATAAATTGGGGCATGGAGGGTATCTGATTTTCTATCTTTTTTCTGGAATCTGTGCTTCATTTTTTCAGATTTATCTTAATCCAGCCAGCACTATCCCGATGTTGGGGGCAAGTGGAGCAATCGCCGGGGTATTGGGGGCTTATTTTGTCCTTTATCCTAAAGCTACTGTTGAGACTCTAATTCCACTTGGGTTCTTCACTAGAGTTGTTGAAATTCCGGCCTTTTTCTTTTTAGGGTTCTGGTTTCTAATGCAGGCCTATAGTGGAACGGCAGCGACAGCTGTGGCAAAATCGGTTGGTCAGAATGTTGGCGGAGTAGCTTGGTGGGCTCATGTAGGTGGGTTTTCAGTGGGTGTTATTGGGGGCATTTTAAGCCGATTTAGAGTGATTTGATAAAATGTTTCATGTGATACATTACAGTGAAACATATATGAATAAGTACAATTGATATGATAATTCATAATAAAATATATAAATGAGGAAAATAATGGATACAAAAATAGAGGAAAAAGTAGATGTTGATCCTTTCTCACTTGGCTTTCTTCTTGGGATATTGATCGGGGAAGGGCATTTTGGAGGTGATGGAAAGCAGCCTCAAATTACCTTAAGAATGCATGTGCGCCATGAGCAGATTTTCAGGTGGCTGGTCCATTTTGTCCCAGGTTCAAAGCTTTATGGGCCCTATCACCATGGCGGGCGGAACTACTATCAATGGATGGCGCGCGGCGAAGTTCTCCGAAAAAATCTGATTCCACTTTTCTCGAAATCGACACTCAAATATCTTGATCCTTACACTTACGCGAGGTATCAAAAGATGCTGCAAGATTATAAACTTTAATACATTTTGATGACGATCGTTTACTGGAGGTTGCATTGATTTATAAAACTGCATCCAGACTATCTATATCGCGGTAAAAGGAATTTGCTCGGAGCATGTGAAAAAAATCCGGTGTCCATTCAAGCGGAAGGGATTACGATCACGATCAGGGAAGTCATTAAAGAATATGTTAAAATAATGGCCTCATCTCATAAAAATTATCTGATCCAGAGACACTATTGATATGAAAAATCAGAACGCAAAACTTGAAACTTATGTGAAAGGAATCCTGAGAGAAGTGGGTCAGGACAACGGCCAGGAAGGGTTGAGCCGCACGCCAGCCCGAGTGGCGGCCGCCTATCGCTTTCTGACGAGGGGATACGCGCAGGACCCTAAAGAGGTTTTGCTTAAAGCGACCTTCACGGAAAGTTACGATCAAATGGTTTTGCTGAAAGATATTGATTTCTTTTCGCTTTGTGAACACCATCTGTTGCCGTTTTACGGCAAGTGCCACGTCGGATACATTCCGAATGGCAAAGTGATCGGACTATCAAAAATACCTCGCGTGATTGAAATTTTCTCGCGAAGGCTTCAGATTCAAGAACGCCTCACTTCCCAGATTGCCGCCGCAATTGAAGAGGCGATCCGCCCGCGCGGCGTAGGCGTGGTGATTGAAGCTTTTCACCTGTGCATGGCGATGCGCGGCGTCGAAAAGCAAAATGCTTATGCCACGACCAGCGCGCTCCGAGGCGCGTTCGAATCTCACGATAGAACCCGGAACGAGTTTCTAAGTTTCCTCCGCCGCGACATCGCGAAATAACCCATGAAGAAGTACCTCACACTTTTCCAGAACGTAAAATTCAATGTTTGGCTTTTTGTGGCGTTGGCTCTCAGCTCGGTATTGGGCACCCTCCTTCCGCAGTTCCCCGAGGTGCCGGAAAAAGTTCAGGAGTTCATTGCCCGGTCTCCGAGGATTGGCCCGATCATGGAGAAGCTCGGATTTTTCAATATTTACTATTCCTGGTGGTTCATCGGCATGCTGGGCCTCATGGCTTTTAATGTGATTATCTGTAAGTTGGTGTTCGCGAAGTATCCGGGGACCAAAACTTTTAAGAAAGGGGAGCGGCACCCCGACGCGATTCGTCTTCAAAAATTTAAGGATGAGTTTGCCAGCCCCTTGCCGTTTCACGCAATCAAAGATAAAGCGCTCGCGCTTTTGCTCCGTCGCAAATACTCGGTTCAGGAAAAAATCATGCCCGATGGTTCATTGCTGATTCTCGCTTCGAAACAGCGCCTGCAAAGGTTCGGCAGCTGGGTAAGCCATATTTGCATCGTTCTGGTTTTGCTGGCCAACCTCACGGGGGCGCTTTACGGGTTTCGCGAGGTTCTAAATATTGCGGAGGGCACTTCCGGCAAAATGCAAAATCGTCCCTGGGTTATATCCTGCGACAAATTTATTGTTGAGTGGTATGAAGGGTCCCAGACGCCTAAAACTTTTGCGTCGGATCTCCGACTTTTTACGAATGGGCTGTTAAAGTCCGAAAAACGCATTGTTGTGAACGAGCCGATGGAGTTTCAAAATGTACGGTTTTATCAGGCGACATACGGGCCTTATTTAAGGGAAGCTCGGATCGGCATGTTCCGGAAGAATTATCCTAAAGAATCGCCCACGATGGTGTTGAAGTTGGACGAGGAATCTAAAGTTCCCGGCACGCCCTATTCGGTTCGAATATTGCAATTCGCGCCAGACTTTGCGTTCGATGAAAATAATGAACCGTCCAGTAAGTCCGCAGCTCCTAAAAATCCTGCGATTCAGATTTTAATATCTCGCGACGGCAAGGCGGTGCGCGCTCCATGGATTTTTGAACGGCTCCCTGGAAAGCAGATGCCTCCTGTTCCTCAGGAGGATGAGCTCATCCCCATTTTATCGGAATATGTGCCATCCTATTATACGGGGCTGCAAATCACCTATGATCCGGGAGCGGATCTGTTTTGGACGGCCTGCACGCTTTTGGTGCTCAGTCTAATGCTGCTTTTTTATTTTCATCATCGCAAAGTGTGGATCCATTTAAAAGAAGTTGCGGGGGCCGGCTCGGCGGTTTGGCTCGGCGGGTTTTCTTCACGCGGACCTTCGTTTGAAGGCGAGTTTTTACAGATTTCGCATCAGCTGAAATCCGGGGGTTGAGGGGGTGAGCCGGTACTATCCGGTTTTTTTGGATCTCTCAGGCCGCGATGTTTTGGTGGTGGGCGGCGGCGCGATCGCCACCCGGAAAGTTCGGACGCTTTTACAGTATGGCGCCCGCGTTACGGTCGTGGCCCAGCGCGCAAGGCCGGAAATTCGTCGTTTGGCTCTGCTAAAAAAGGTTCAGCTCTTTTTGCGCGCTTACCGCGCTGATGATTTAAAAGGCCGCGACATGGTTTACTGCTCCACTGACAGCGAGCCCTTAAACGCGGCGATTGGGATAGAGTGCGCTCGGCGAAAAATTCTCGTAAACGTGGTAGATCGCCCGAAATACTGCAGTTTCATTGTCCCGGCAATCGTCCGTCGCGGCGATGTAACCTTCGCGATTTCCACCGGCGGAGCCAGTCCCGCGCTCGCAAAATTTTTGATGGGCGCCGTCAAAGAAAAATTTGGGCCCGAGGTGGGGAAAGTAGCGAAATTATTGATGAAGAAAAGAAAAAAACTGCTCTTGCTCCCGATGGCGGAGCGAAAAAAACAGGTGCGCAAATTTTTAAAGGACCAACTCAAATAAGGAGTGGATATGGAAAATTTTGAAAAATATCTTTTTAATTCGGTGTATTTTACCTACACCGTCTCAATGGTATTCTACCTGGCTTATGGGTTTACGAAGAAGGAGTCGCTAGGGAGGATTGCATTTATCATCGTGATGTTGGCCGGTCTCATGCATGGTTCAGATTTAGCGCTCCGTGCTTATGTGGGCCACGCGCTTCACGGGCTTAAGTGGTATGTTCCCTGGTCGAACTGGTTCGAAAGCTTTTCACTTTTCGCATTCATGATCGGAACGACGTTCGTCGGAGT
>JANLTE010000054.1:0-13055 GCA_031362785.1 Elusimicrobiota bacterium | reverse complement strand
GGTGGTGTGCACAATCTGCGCCGCGCGGCAGATTCCCACGCAGAGCAGAAGATAAAATGCGATACAGGTTAAAACTCTTTTCAGAATCATTAATTTAAATAACTTCTCCTCTAA
The DNA here is from genome assembly GCA_031362785.1 of Elusimicrobiota bacterium. Lineage (GTDB taxonomy): Bacteria > Elusimicrobiota > Elusimicrobia > 2-02-FULL-39-32 > 2-02-FULL-39-32 > JANLTE01. The sequence continues at coordinate 12,941 of JANLTE010000054.1, read as the reverse complement.
GCTGAGCGGATAGAACAAAGTCGTTGCTATTTTTCCCCTGATCGATGCGGACCGATATTTCTTTTCCATCAATCGTTTTTCTTCCGTTCAGTTCACGGATGGCTTTTTCAAATTGCTGTTTCCGTTTGCTTTTTACGCGGTGCCACTTTGCCTGCGGCAGATTAAGACTCTCTATTAACTTGATCAAGGCGATCTCGTAGGATTCGCCGTTTCTGCTGATGAGAATGGGTTCGAGATGGAGTCGTAAAAGAAATGCAATCTCGCTCCGATGTGTGAGCAGCTCGCGCGGCCTGCTGACGGTGCGGCGCGCGAGGAGCTGCCGGCTGAAGGTATCTGAAAATTTGATCTTGACGATGGTCTCCGACAAACCGTTTTCTTTCTTGTCAATCAACGTTATGTCGCCCAGAAGAGTGAAGCCATAACCCTTCAGTCCTGCCGCTTTAAATTCTTTGACGGCATCGAGGTCCAGGTAGTAGGGCATGACTTTTAAATCCACGACCCTTCGTTTGAGATGTCTCAACTGCCATCCGCCGAATTCCTGCCAACCCAAAAGATCAGCGAGCCGTCTTATCGAAACGTCGCAGTAGCAAGTCACTGTGCCATTCCCGAATTCTGTGTACTTGCAGCCCTCCGTGATCCAGGTGCTTTCAAGAGCACCCAGGATCCGGCCGTGCTCAGCCGTCAAGATTCCGCGCTCATCATCATCAGGGAAAAGGCGCCCGCGGATGACAGGGATCATCGTAGTTTGGCCATCCATAGATCTGAATTTCGCCATCACTTTGTCGCTTTTTGTTTTATTCGTGGACAAGGTGAAGAAGTCTGGGCCTATGAACGTAACCCAAGGGATCCCACTCTTCGAATAAGGGATCGACATCGTTTTATCCGTTCCCGAATCGTCAACAGTTAGATTGGAAGGTTTGAGCTCTAGGAAAAGCGATTCTTGAGATGGGCTGAAGTAAGAGTTTTGAGGTGCGCTTGTCTGGACCACGACTGGCGCACTCTGCTGTTGCATTTCATCCATGCGTTTTTTTAGAAGAGTCGTAAGGTACCGCGCAGCGCTATCGATCTGGTTCATACGGGCTCTGTATCTGACCTCTGCCAGTTCCAGCTCAACAGTATCGCTTCCCAGCAAGATGATCGCCTTCCCGTAAAAAGCCGTGCTCTCCGGTGACTGGGTGACTTCCAAGATCCGTTCGATCAGATCCTGTACGGCTGCATCATCGTTTGCTAGCATGCCTGTAGTCCCCTTTTGAATTTTTTTGTGTAAACATCATTGCCCTCCTCTAATGAAATTCTCATAGTTCTTAAACTCTACAGGCCCGGGCCATCGTCTGAAGGCCTGCACCTGAACGCCATGAGATTGCACCGCAACGCCATAAGATCTGCACCTAAACACCACACCACCCACACCCGAACACCATGCCCTGCATCGGAACACCATGGGGGGCTGCTGCACCCAAACACCATAGGCTGCACCGGAACACCATAGCGGCCCATTTTGGGTCCGTGCGGTTTGGGTATAAAAAAAAGGCAATGCCGGCAGCTCTTTCGAGTTGCCAACATTGCCTTCGCGATCCGCGCCGGGCGTTTTAAACTATTTCAAATATCAGTACGAATGCTTGAATCAATTCTATCAAACCTTATGCCGCGATGGCCAATAATCGCTTCATCAATTGCATGGTATGCTCAGGAAATTCTATAATGTCAGTCCAATGGCTGGTTCGAAAATCGTCCCATCCGGCCAGCCACTCTAAACCGCGTTCATTTTGCAACGCGATTTAGAGTGGTAACTTTTAAAAGCAAACCGTAGTTTCCGTCGAGGGATGAGGTGAGATAGAGGTGTAGTCGATTGCAAGAAAATTTATTTGCTGTGCTTAGTAGTCCAGAAATTCCCAGTGAGGCGTTACAAAATAAATTATGTAATGCCTTTTTCTTTGATCCGTTTCAAAATCCTCCACACCGTCGGCCTGGACCACTTGCCCGCACGTTTGCTGGTCTGATCTTCGCGGTTCAGTTGTTGTGCGATTTTTTCAGACGACAATCCTTGCGCTTTCAGCTCCCAAATTCTTTTGATCCATCGCATTTCATCTTCGTTGGTTTCCCGACCTTCCGCACCCATTCGTTCACCAAAGGGAATTCGATCCCTTGTCCGGTGCTTCTAAGTTGAGCTGGTCTTGCGCATCGGTTTTGTCTTCGGCTTTTTCCATCGGGGATAATCCCTTTTTCCTTCTCTCTTCTTCTTCCATAGCCAACCGGCGTAATGCAGCAGCCAGCAATTCAATAACTCGCTCCATTTGTTCCTCGGGTGTCATGTCTTCCGGATCCAAATATTTTCGCCACTCTATATCATCCATAAGTACCCCCCTTGCTTGGTTTTGCGCCAAGCAGGTGTTGGTACCTTCGTTGGACAAAAAGGTCAAGTAAAAATGGCAAACACTAATCTTACAAACGCAAAACGGACAAAAAACGACGAATTTTACACCCAATACGGCGATATTCAAAAAGAGATTGAAGCGTATTTGGAGTACGACTCCGATGTATTCCGCGGGAAGGTGGTGTATTGCAATTGCGACGATCCGTATGAGAGCAATTTCTTTCGCTATTTCGTGCTTAATTTCAAAAAGCTAAGATTGAAACAACTCATCACCACCAGCTACAAACCCTCGCCCGTTGCCAACACACAGCTGGAATTGTTTGGTGACGACAAAACTTTCACAAAATCAAAAGGTCGTCCAAAGGCAACCGCCAATAAATTTATTATCAACAAGGTGCACGACATAGACGGCGACGGCGAGTTCAACTTAAAAGATGTTGCCAAACAGTTAAAGGCAAACAAACATAACGAATGGATGCCGTTAGAAGGCGACGGTGACTTTCGTAGCGATGAATGCATAAATCTGCTTAAACAATCAGACATCGTAGTAACAAATCCACCGTTCAGCCTGTTTCGCGAATACGTTAAACAACTTTTTGATTACAATAAAAAGTTTGTGATTATTGGCGGTATGAACGCAATTACTTACAAGGAAATATTTCCATTGATAAAAAATAATAAAATTTGGTTAGGCAATGGATTCCATGCCGGTAATGCCTATTTTTCAACGCCGTTTGCCAAAGAATACGGGGAAGGAATTTATAATCCAGAAACAGGATTAGTGAAATTTAGAAATGTTTGTTGGTTTACCAATCTTGACCATGGGCGTCGTCACCAACCATTGCCCCTAATGACAATGGAAGAAAATTTGAAATACAGTAAACACAAAGAAATCAAAGGGAAAATGACATATCATAAATATGACAATTACAGCGCTATTGAGGTACCATTTACCGATGCAATTCCTAGCGATTATGATGGAGTGATGGCTGTCCCAATAAGTTTTTTAGATAAATACAGTCCCGAGCAGTTTGAGATTTTAGGCGTCACCCAACGAAACGATGACCCTTATAAGACTAAGCAATACACCACCGCAGATTACCCTAATGCCAATGACTTAAATGCTCGAGGAGTTATTATTATAAACGGCAACCCCAAAGCTATGTATGCAAGAGTATTAATTAAGCATAAGAGAATAAAATATGAAAACAAAGTTAAAAATTGATATTACGGTCAAAGATATCTGCGATGGGTTCGTATATAACGAACTTGAAGGCAAGGGGCTATTTGGTTTGTCTGGAAAACTTACGATTCAGCCGGAGTATCAGCGTAACTATATCTATGCTTCCGACGGCGGAAGGAAAGAAATGGCCGTCATCGAATCAGTCTTGAAAGGATACCCTATTGGACTGATTTATTTTAATAAGGTAAGTGATAACAGTTTGGAAGTTTTAGACGGGCAACAGCGCATCACCAGTCTTGGGCGGTTTGTTACTGGAAAATTTGCCATCAAAGATGACGACGGGAATGAGCAATACTTTAGCGGCATGGCAAAGGACAAGAAAGCCAAGGTCTTGGGAGCGACGCTGACAATCTATGAATGCGAAGGGACAGAAACTGAAATAAAAGAATGGTTCAAAACAATCAATATTGCCGGCGTCCCGCTCAGCGATCAAGAATTGCTCAACGCCATCTTTTCTGGTCCATTTGTGACGCTCGGCAAAGAAGAGTTCAGCAACAGTCAAAATGCCAACATCCAGAAATGGAGTGCCTACATAAAAGGCAGCGCCAATCGGCAGCATTTTTTGGAACGGGCGCTCGATTGGGTCAGCAAGGGCAATATCAGCGATTATATGAGCCGTCATCGCTTTGACAAAAACATTAATGAATTGAAAACCTATTTCAACAGCGTCATTGACTGGGTGTCCAGCGTATTCACGGATGTTGAAAGCGAGATGTGCGGACTTGAGTGGGGGCGACTGTACGAAGAGTATCACACAAAAGCTTATAGTCCTGCAAAAGTGTCAGCCGAAGTTCAAAAGCTCTACGCTGATCCATATGTTCAAAATCGCAAAGGTGTTTTTGAATATATTCTCGGCGGGTCAAAGGATACCAAGCTTCTCGAAGTCCGAGTTTTTGATGAAGCTACGAAAAAATCAGTATATGGAAACCAAATAGCCAAAGCGAAAGCAAAAGGAATTTCAAACTGCCCGCTCTGTGCCATAGGGAACGATGCCAACAAGAGTAAGTTTTGGAGTTTTGCCGAAATGGACGCCGACCATGTTTCGGCTTGGAGCAAGGGTGGTAAAACTGATATTAAAAATTGCCAAATGCTCTGTAAAACCCACAATCGGGCAAAAGGTAATCGGTAAACAAGATAACCGAACAAAATTTGGGAGATAAATTCGATAATATTCGCTGGGGCGTTAGACCGAAGGATTGATATGGTAAAAAGACGAGAAGAGCCGGAAATTCAGCCGAAACTGTTTGACACGGTGGAAGAAATTGATCGCTCCATCGTAAAGCTTGAGAGGCGGGCCACCGAGCTCGGTGCACTCAATGTCAACGAGGCGATTACCAGCGATACAGGTGCGGATGAGGTGGCGGTCAGCAATGTGCGTGAAACGATTCTTGATATTTTTGGGCCCAACTCACCAGAATACCGGGAGCATCAGCACATTCGAATGTGGGCGGGCCTAATGTATATGAACATGCCTCCCCACGAAGTAGTTGCAAGTACTGAACGCGGTCGTGCCCAAATGATAGGTATTGTTCGCGGGTTGGTTCAGCGCCTGAAAGAAAAGCGTGAGGATTTAATGGGCGGAACAAGTGCACCCCGTACATATTTCGATGACCTAAAGCTGCATTCTCGAATTGTAGATGTATCGCGTGATCTGTTTATGGACGGACACCATTTTGAGGCGGTTTTTGCTGCGGCCAAAGCACTTGTGAACTATGTGAAGGAGCGCTCAGACAAGCATGATCTTGACGGTGCACCGCTCATGAGAGTAGTTTTCTCAAAGAATATGCCGATTTTGGCTTTCAACGATCTAAAGGATCAAACAGAACATGACGAACAAGAGGGGATGATGCACTTGTTTGAAGGTGCTGTACTCGGCATCCGCAATCCCGGAGGGCATTCATTTCCAGAGGGGACGGAACAACGCGCGATTGAGTATATCTCACTGTTAAGTCTTCTTGCATACCGTGTCCAAGAAGCAAGACGGATTAGACAGGAGAAGGCGTAAGTTTTGGTCCAACAATGCGCTGGAGCTGAGGACACGCTGGGAGTTCCGGGAACATTATATGGGGTACCGAGTAGGACACAAACTCACGGTTCGAGTTGCCTGTTAGATGGTCACTTCCACCAATTCCCGACGACCTTTGGCCTTCAGCACCCACCTAAACTCAGCAATATCCCGAATCAAGATGTCCGGCGGGGGTTCTCCGGAGCCATGAAATTCCTCAATATATTGCGTTATTTGATACGGAAGTTTGCTTAGTGTCGGACTCGGGCAGCCATATATAAAACCCTTTGATTAATTGGAATCCTCAAGGAGGGTCCGCATGACAACCAAAACGACAGAAACGAGCGCAAAGCAGACGGCAGCCACAGGTACCGTCCGGCTTCATCGGGTGCTCAAGGCAACCCCGGAGCGCGTCTATAAGGCGATCCTCGACCCAGCCGCGAATTCCAAATGGCTTCCGCCGCACGGCTTCACTTGTACGGTCCACCACCTCGACGCCAAAGTGGGAGGCACCTTCAAGATGTCCTTCACGAACTTTTCAACCGGTAAAAGCCAAGCATTCAGCGGCAAATACCTTGAGCTGAAACCCGGCGAGCGCATCGTCGCGACCGACGTGTTCGAGGACACCAAACTCCCCGGAGAAATAAAAACCACCTACCAGTTTAAAAAAGTGATGGTCGGCACGGAGGTCAACATCGTGCAGGAGGGTATCCCCGCCGCCATTCCCGCGGAAGCCTGCTATCTCGGATGGCAGGAGTCGCTGGAACAGCTCGCGAAGCTCGTTGAGCCGGAAATTCCCGATTAGTAACAAGCGAAGAGCGGAGCCTGGAAATATCCAACGCACGACTATCATGGCGGACTTTAATGGGGCTTTTGTTTCTCTCCGCGTCCGGTTACTTGCTGCACCTGGTGAAGGCGATCGAGCTGGTTTGCGGCATCGCATTTGCTTCGGGCCTGTTTGTGCCGCTGGCCACCGTGCTAATCGCGCCGATCACGGTGAACATTCTCTGTGTCCACGCGTTTCTGGATCCGCGGGGCCTGCCGATTGCGCTCTTCGTGCTGCTCGGAAATCTGTACCTCGCCTATTACTATCGGGAAATTTATAAACCTCTATTTAGCGCAAAATAAGTCTCCGGTAGCCACTCGCGCTCACCGATGGTCAAATCCTACCCATCACCCCTTGTGATCAAATACTCCGCCGACGCCATCGGGATTTTATACAATTGAGACTGCAGCAAAATCTCTTAGAAGGGGCTCTGAGTGAACCATCCCGAAGAATCCATTGAACAGCTAAAAGCTCAGGTGAGCGAGCTCTCGCAGAAACTGCAAAACCTGGCGCAGGAGAAAGGCCAGAAATTATCCGATAACGCGGACGGGTTCATGGACACGCTGAAAAAAGAGCTCGAGAAAAAATTTTCGGAGCCTGGACAAGCGCCCTACAAGACAGCCTTAATGGCCTTGGTTGTGGGACTGATTCAGGAATTTGAACCCAAAGCAAAAGAGTATTTAAAGAGCGCGACGAATAAGACCGCGGGATTGGCTGAGGGGTTGGAAGAGGGATTCTCCGATGGGCTCGAGAAGACCGTGGCCGCCTCCAAAAAAGCGGGGGCGAACATTCTGGATTATGTAAAGGAAAATCCCTGGAAAGCGCTAGCTTTTGCCGCGATGGCGGGAATGCTGGTCGGGCGCATGGCCCCGCGCGACCCGGAAAACCATGATTAAATTTTTAGTCGGAATGGTCGCCGACCGCCTGGTTGAAGAACTGAAGCTGCGGCTCGTTTTCATAAACCCCTTCGTGCGGAACATCGCGATCGGAATAGCGCTGATCCTGGCCAGCTTCGCCCTTTGGTCGGTGTCGTTTCTCCTCATATTTTTAATCCTTTTCTTTTACTTCGCGGATCTCTGCCAATATATTGTGCCCGCTCTCTGGACCTCGCTCGCGGGCCTGGTGATCGCGGGCTCGGTCACCGCGGCGGGCATCTACATGATTTTTAGGCCCGTCAAATAATTCATGCTCGCTTCAATGTCTGGCCGCGTCTCGCTCATTGTTTTCCTTTGCGTTTTGGCGGCGGCGCTGCTGGCCGGCGCTTACCTGATCTGGCCTTACCTGCTCGCGCTTTTAATGGGCGCGGTGTTGGCGCTGCTCACCGCTCCGCTCTATCGAAAACTGCTGGCAAAATCCAAATCTCCCAGATTTTCCGCCGCGTTGGCCACCGGAATCGTAACGCTTTTGGTGGTCGCACCCCTCTTCACCTTCACCGCGCACGCCGTGATTGAAGGAGTTGAGTTCAGCCAGCGTTTTAAAGAGGAAAATGTTTCGGTGCAGTCGCTGACGGCCCAGGTGAGCCGCAGCGTTTCCCGCAAGTTCTCCATCGACCTTCAGGTCGTGCGGACCAACTTGCGCGCCGCCTCCGAAAAAGCGGTGAACTGGCTCACGAGCTCCATTGTGGCTCTGGCCGCCGCGGTTCCCAACATCCTGCTCCAGCTCATCCTCTCCTCTATCACCTGTTTCTTCCTGCTCATGGACGGCCATCGATTTTTAAGATGGCTTTCCGACAAAATTCCGCTCGACGGCGATGTGCGCGACGAGCTCAAGCAGTCGTTCAAAAATACCGCTATCGCCGTCATATGGGCCAACCTCGCGGCGTCCGGAGCGCAAGCCGCCGTTTTGATGCTGGGCTTTTTAGTTTTAGGCGTGCCGGGATCTTTTTTGGCGGGCGGCGCAACTTTTATTCTGGCCTGGATCCCCATGGTGGGGACGGTGCCGGTATGGGGAGCGGGCGCGGTCTATCTTTATTCGCAGGGCGACATCACGCGGATGATCTTGATGATCGCGATCGGCATTTTCACCGGCATTGTCGACAATTTTGTACGGCCTCTGGTTTTAAAGGGGCGGAGCAATATGCACCCCTTGGTCAGCCTGGTCGCGATTTTTGGCGGCATGAACCTTTTCGGCATCATGGGCGCCTTCGTCGGGCCCATTCTGGCCGCGGTTTTAACTTCACTCCTCGACATTTGGCCCGTAGTGGGCCGCCGATTCGGACTCTTAAGAAGTAAAGATAACACCGTCGCACCCCTCTAACTTATATCCTATAATTCCCCTGTGATTCTCATTGGTGAACCGACGGCTCCCCATGCGTAAAAAGTTGTTCGGATTTTTCCTCGCGTCATCGTTTTTGCTAAACATGGCGGGGAACCTTTTTGCGCTAAGCGCGGGGGTTCTGGACGGCGCGCGGGCGCTGCGGTCCGAAGGGAAATTCGACGAGGCGCTTGCGATCTACGAAAAAGCGCTCAGCAAAGACCCCGACAACGCGGACCTGCTTTTGGAATTTGCCCAGACCAACGCTTGGGCGCGGCGCGACGCGAGGGCTCTGGAACTCTACGATAAGATTATCGCGAGGCATCCTAACCACAGCGATGCCTGGCTCGGCAAGGCTTTCCTTCTGAGCTGGCGGAAGGAATACGCCGAGGCCGAAACCCATTTCGCGAAGGTAATTCAGCTCAGCCCCGACTACATCGACGCTTATGTCGGCTACGCCAAGATGCTCGTCTGGCAGGGCGAGTACGAGAAAGCCGCGCCGCTGTTCGAGCGCGCCGTCCAGTTCGATCCGAGCCGCCAGGAAATTCACGCGGAACTGGGCCAGATCTACGCGCATGTTTTTAAGCTGGACGCCGCCGTAACGGAGCTCGAAAAATCCATCGCGCTCAAATCCGCTCGGGTGGACGACTATGTAACGCTCGGCCGCGTGTACGCCTACTCCAACCGTCTGGAAGATTCAAAAAAACTTTATTTGGAGGCCATCCGGCAGGACGCTTCGAACCTGGATGCGCTGAACGGTCTGGCGCGAACCTACGGCTATGCCCGCGAATGGAAAAAATCGGAGGACGCTTTCAACGCGGTGCTGAAAAAATCGCCCGGCGATCCGGAAGCGAAGGAAGGTTTGGACCGCCTGAAGCGGCTCGGCGCGCCGGAAGTCACCACGCGGTTCACTTTTGTTCGCTCGCGGGACGACGATCCCGACAACCCGCCCCAATTCGAATACCTGCAGATGGGGCCCGACGCGCAGCTCATTTTAAAGAAAAATCCCGATAACGCGCTCATCCTGCGCGGCGGCAGGTTCGAGTACATCGTCAAGAACTTGGATTCGGGTCTCACGCGAATTCGCGCGAACCGGACCGAAGCGGGAATCGGGGCGCGGGCGTACCTGCCGGGGAAAATTCAGTTTCACGGGCGCGTGGACCTGCTCGAGCTCTACGACATCGGCGAAAACTACATCAGCCGCGGCGGCGCGCGGAGCTTCGAGACGGGGGGCTTCGCCGTAGTCGAGCGCAGCGCGGGACGGCATCTCCTTTCTGCGGTCGGCTCGAAAGAAGTATCCATTTTAACGAATTCGGGTCGCAGAACCTGGGACCCCGCCAGCACTTTGACTTATTCCGTATCGGACGATATCGATTGGTTCGAATCGCTCTCGACGCTGTTTCAGGGCGGACAGAATTTTTATGTCTACAACGATACCCGTCGGATGGACCTGCTGGCGCGGGCGCGCTATCGCCTCAAGGACTGGCCCTTCGTTTTCGAATATCAGACGCGCTTCCGCGACGACCCGCACGAATGGAGTTATACGGGCAGCTTCCGCTGGAAAGGAAAAATCAAACGCCCCGACATCGCGCTCGATTTCAAATATTCGCTCGATCGAAATACTCTCGCCGGGACTTGGGGTCACCGCGGAATTTGGTTCGCGAGCTGGAACATTTACAAGGGCTTGAGTTTTGTGGTCGACGCCTCCCTCGCCAAAAATTTCGGGTTCAAGGGCGCAACGCATTCGATCGGAAGCCATTTCAATTATGCATTTTAACGCGCGCTTCAAATATCGACCCAAATATTGCCGGATCGTCGTGGCCTGCCTCGCGCTTTGCCTGGGCGCGACCTGCGCGCGGGCCGAGAATTTTAAAACCATTTTTGAGAAGCGCGCTGAAACCATTCGGTGGGACCTGAAAGGCGGATCGTTCATTGAAAATGGAAAGGCCAAAGAGCGGGTGGAGCTGCCGGCCGCCGCGACGGCAAAGGGTCTTGAGCTCCACGCCTTTTTGCTCTGGAGCGGCGAAGGCAAGCGCCTGAACGATAAAGTCCGGAGCGTTACGCTGACGGACGGAACAAAGACTCAAGAAATTGCGAGCGATGTTTTTATGACGGAAAAGTCCGAGGGATATTCTTATACCGCGGTCGCGGATGTGACGGAAATTCTTAAAAAAAGTCCAGGGAAATTTTTTCTCTCGCTTCCATCCGTCGATTCCTCAGGAACCGCGGCGGATGGCCAGCCCCTTTATTCCGGCTGGGCGCTTTTAACTTTGCATGTGTCGGCCAATCCGGGGAAGCGGATGATCCGGTTTTTGGCGGGTGCGGAATCGGTCAGGCCCGGCGAGCCGCTCAACATTTCTCTGGCGAGTGGAAAAGGACTTTCCAGGCTGGTTAGGCTTGGAATTGTTGGCGGCCACGGGATTGCGGGTAACGGGGGGGCCAACCTCCTGAATGGGATTTCAATTACAGGAAAAGACGACTGGACTGGATCCAGCGGTGAACTTTGGGATGTGCGCGTGCATTCTATCAACCAAAAAGAAAAGAATGCTTGGGTGTTAACGGTGGATCCCCTGCTTGAATGGATTTTTCCAGTCTGCGTTGTTGCGGAGTTTAATCATTAACTAAAGTCGGAAAGGAGCGTGCCATGAAATTCATTCTCACCATGCTGTTGCTGATCGCGGGAAGTTTTGCGCCATCGCTGCAAATAGGGAGGTTGTCGCTGCATCAGGCGGATTCCGTTTACGCGGGTAAAGGGGACAAGGATCAAGACAAGGGCGAAGATAGCGACGATAAAGATAAGGGTAAGGGCAATGATAAAGATAAGGATAAAGATGACAAACATCCTCCGACTGTTCCGGAAATTCCATCCGTCATTCAGTACGGGGTGGGCGCGGCTGTGATTTTGGGCGCGGCGTATTTTTTAACGCGCTCGAAGAAAAAATTGGGCGGCGATACTCCGGATTGAATGCATTCAAGGACCCGCTACGCTCTGGGGGCTTTGGCCCTCATGGGCGTATTTAATCCGACAGTAAGGTGGCTCTGGGTCTCCTGGACCGAGAGCGCTTACTACAGCCACGCGTTTCTGGTGGTCGTAAGCGCTGCGGCGGCGATTCCTCTGCGCAGAAAAGCCGCGCGGATTTCAGCGCCCTCAAGCGCCGCGCTAAAAATACTTTGGGCCGTTGTGGCTTGCGTGTTCGTAGCAATGGGATTCTTGTACGGTCTCAATGCGTTCAAGGCCTGGGCTCTGCTCGCGTTCCTCTATGCAATGGCGCACATGACCCTCGATCCGCCGGACCGGGATTCGGTGAAAGTCGTTTTGGCTCTAACCGCTTGCGTCGTTCCCGTTCCGTTTCTTTTCACAATTTTGTCCTGGCTGCAGGGCGCAGCGGTCTCCTGTTCGGTCGGAATTTTAAACGCGCTCGGCCTTCCGGCGAAATCGCGAGGCGCGCTCGTGGAATTTGCGGGCGGTGAAACGCTTCTGATCGCGGAAGCCTGCGCGGGGTTTAAGTCGATCATCGTGTTTTTCGCCCTGGCGCTTTTGTCCGCGTTCACGCTTCCTCTCGCGCCCGTTTCGCGCGCAGTCCTGCCAATTCTGGCGCTCCCCATCGCGTGGGTTTCGAACCTGCTTCGTTTGGTGCTGGCGCTCAGGCTCGGCGCGCTAGCCGGCGCCGATCGGGCCGCCGCGTTTTGGGACCGCGCTTCGGGCGTACTGTTCTTTAGCGCCGCGTTCCTCCTTCTGGCCGCGTCCGCCTGGGTTCTGCAGAAGCTCCACAAACGCCGCGCCGCCGCGCTCAGTTTGGCCCTTTTCCTTATGAGTTGCGCCATCCCCTGCGCTCTTTTTTCCGAACCGTTCCGCCAGCATGCCAGCTTCACCGACACGAACGCCTACATCTTCACTTCCCACGGCGGAAAGTGGAACACGCGCACAGATCTCTTCCATCAAAAGAACATCGCCCTCCTGCCCGAGCAGCTCGGACAGTGGAGCGGAAAAAACATTTCCATTTCTGACCGTCTCCCCGTCTTTCTGCGGCGCTATGTTCACCCCGTTAATAAAAACAGCGTTTTTCTTCAACCGGTCTTTGGGCGCGAAGAGACGGCGTTTCACACGGCTGAGGTTTGCTACATTGACGCGGGATGGAAAATGGTGAAGCGCGGATACACAATTTTAAAGCTGCGAAGCGGGGAGCTTCCCGTTCGGCACTCCACGGCGGAAATCGACGGGCACCGGCACCTCATCCTT
>JANLTE010000390.1:0-9302 GCA_031362785.1 Elusimicrobiota bacterium | reverse complement strand
GCTCAGATTAGTGAGGTTGAGGGCGACACCGTTCGGGAATATGAGGTTTTCAATTATCGCCTGCCAAGGCGATTTACGGTGCCTTTTTTTCTTGGGATATTGGGCGCTGAGGAAGAACCTTATATTCCGTGGAACGTGGCGAAGCAGTTGCCGTTTATCAGGGCTTTAGCCCCTGAACAGGACCAAAATGGAAAATACATGCCAGATCGAGTAAGAGTTCAGGATGTTACATCCGTGGATGTTGCCGGAGACATTACGCCCGGTTCATTTATTTACCTCTCCAAGGTTATCCGAGAGACCGAAAACAAGTACTCTGAACATGGTTCACCCTTTCACATGTATCAGGCCTACGCAGGTTATAAAGATGATCCCAAATCTATGTGGTACCGCATGGGAACGGTTGCTCACAAAGCATTAAGTTTCTCTCAAGAGGCAATGGCGCGCATTGCTGAACACATAAGGGCGTATGGAAAATATTCTCATACGCCTGCTGCAGCTGCAGATGCGTTTGCGCCTCGGCCTGGATTTCCATTTGGTATTTATCGCACAGCCGAAACCATGTACTCGGGTGATATTGTTGACGCGCTTGAGGGATCTCGGGCGGATCTTTATAATGCTAAGGTCCCCCTGAAAAAGAGCCAGAAAAAATTATTTGGAGTTTCTTTATTAACGCGAGCAAAAAATAGCGAAGAAAAAATATCGTTAAGCAAGCTAGGTTTAAAACCGCGCTTGGAAATGATAACGAGCCAGCGCGAACTCGATTTATTCGTTTGGAGATTTGTGTGGGGAGGATTTAATAGCGAAGACGAAAGGTTTTCCGACAGCTTCGAGGACGCAAATGCAAAATATCATGGTTTTAAAGAGGGACATTCAAGCGCGGTCGCAAACAAGAGCGCGGTTAGAGTGTTCGAAGATGAAATTAAAAAGTTTAAAAATATGGATCAGCCGCCGGTTCAAAATGCATCCCCTGCGTTCATTCACAGGCCCGATGGGGTTCATATTATTGGCGACGATCGTCCCATGGGAATTAAGGCGGAAATGGAGAGGTATGTGAAGTGGCTTAACTTCGATTTAACTCAAGCCCTTTTGCACATTCGCGGGAAAGGCATTGCTATTGGCCCACGGGGTAAGTTTTTTAACCAAATGGTAGATCGTGGAATGGTATCTGAACCGTTTTGGTTTTTCATGCTAATTCAAGGGTTTGTCTACATGGCGCTCTTTCCCGGGCAAATTGAGGTTTACTTATCGAACGCGGCTTGGTGGCTAACTGCAATTGCGCTAATTATGCAGGTGATCGCTAAATTTACCGGGCCCTTATTTAGAAATGTCGAAATAATAGGGCAGCATCGATTAAGGAATGTGGAATTTAAACGGCCATGGTTAAAATGGGCGAATTCCAAGTGGATTAAAAATTCCTGGACAATAAGCGTTATTGTTTTTCCATGGGCATTCATAGTCAGCATCCGTGATTTTATCGCCAATGTTATCGAGGGGGGAGGGACCGCGGCAGGGTATGTTCCACTTGTGTTTGCAAAAGTTCCTTACATGATTAAGGGGCTTATAATGCTGGCTTTATTTAAGCTGATGGGGGCTCCGGGGGGCTGGCAAGCAAATCGAACTGAAGAAAATTCTGACTCATTAGCGATGTATTTTTCTGTGGGGAGATTTGCAATCACGCTTGGCTTGTTCATTCCACTTGTTGCTCTGCCTGTTTTTTTTCCAGGATTTTTAACTTTGATGTTAGTTACAGCAACGGGTCTCATTGTGGGGATTTTCGGCGTCGGTCCATTAAATCTTTATGATTTAAAAGAATATAAAAAATATAGAAAAGAAACATTCCTTCCTAGGGAGAAGGCATGGAAAAATAAAACGGTTACGAATCAGCAGACTATTTATAATAATCGCAGCGCATATTATGTGTCATGGATCGATAACCTATGGTTTTTAGCTTCAATGGCGATTCCAATGGTTTTATTAGGAATACTTCCGATCTTGTTTAACATCGTCCTACCTGCAATTGATTTAAATCTTGGATTATTTTCACTATCTCATTTTACTCTTGGCGAATATATACCTCCAGGTTGGCTTTATATTTCTTCCACCGTGCTCATCCCGTCAATGGGTTTTGCTTTTATCCATTATTTCCTTGGATATCATCTTAACGTTGCTGAAGTTCGATTTAAGAAGACGGCTCGCGGTATTACATTCCCAGCCCGCTGGGCGCTAAAACATATTCCCTATGTGGGAAAACGAATAAACGAATTCTCGCTCAGGGCGATCGATGGTATTAATATGCCTAAACTGGTTGAATGGTTGCTGGCATTCACAATATTGATTACGACATTTTCATTACATACTCCGGCAGCGCAGCCATTTGTGGGCCGCATTGTTGAAAAGCTGCAGAACACGCCAATACCTCTTGCCTCTTCTTTAATGACCGGTGATGGAACGGTATCGATTTTACCCACATTACTCAATGTAAAGCCGGCGTTCGTCATTTTGCTATCAGCCATTTTGGTGTCGCAGCTGCTATTGATCATGCTCGGATTTGTGTTTTGGATAGTAACGAAAACTACCTGGCTTTTTGGAGCGCCAGAGAGACGGAAAGCTAAGGAAGCTGAGGAAGCAGCAAAGATAGCTGCAGAGGAAGAAAAAGCTGTCCCTGAAGGGAGTGGAATATTGGAACAACCTGGAATGCAAGTTAATAAAATCAAAAATATAACAGCATTGACGGTTAAATTACGAACCTCAGTCCAGAGGGTATCGGCGTCCATTCGCGACTCTAGTTTGAGCATCGTCTATTCGCCTTTCTTAATCAGCATGGATCGTGGGCAATATTTCCTCATTAACATGCCTGCGTTATTTTCAGGTGACTTTATCAAAGTAGTTGCGGCAATATTGGGGGGAGTCATTGCGATAAAAGTAATTAGAAATTTATATTTTAGAATTTTTTTACCAATAGAGTGGTCCCTGCGCCAGCTAAGCAATAAAAAAGACCCTAAACGATTGCTCGCGTATAACAGGCTTGCTGGAGAATATGGGGTTGATTATGATCGGCTTAGTCCATGGTTAATAAAAGCGTTGCGTAATCGTAACGACTCGGTTCGCGCTGATGCAATTTATATGTTGAAGAGCTTAGGGGATGCGCGTGCTATTCCTGCGTTGCGAGATAGGTTATATAAGGACAGTCGTCGGATTAATCGCGTTAATATTCGGAAGGCATTGATTGCGTTGGGTGAGCCTGAGCCGTTAGGTAGAATTGTTGAGATCGCATTAGTAGAAATACATCCTTCGAATTCAGATTATGATGAACTAGAAGCATCTAAAATAATCTGTTTACGCATAATGGCTGACCTTGGTGATGAGAGGGCATTCCCAATACTGTTGTCATGGCTATTGGTTATGAACTTTACTGGGACTACGGAACTTGATTATGATAGATTGAAACTTAAAATTGGTAATGATGAATTTACGTTCATGCAAAATAGGGTGCTTAGCAAATATGAATACGAATATGAATACTTACGCAAGAAAGGAGAATTGAATTCTTTTATCTCTTACGGAGAACGACTTCAAGTGTTGATTTATGAATCGCTCAATTATCTCGATGATCCAAGGGCCATTGAACCGCTTCAGGAGCTATTTGATGAATTCATAAAGGGTGGCGCACCAAGTCGGATAAAAGTTATGAGCCCCGATAGAATTTTCGATAAGGTTAATACGATTCTTAATAAAATGGGAAGAAATGATTTGGTTAGATCCGCTAATTCTCTCCCTAAGCAGAGCATATACGACCCGGAGCGTGATGTGGAATTTGAGGCAAGAATCTTCGATCATCCTGTAAAAGTATTAGCTCAAACACTGCTAGGGCTTGGTGTGCAAAGAACGCCTGATATTGAGAAAGCATTAAAATTTACATCCAAAAGCAAAAGTGATATCGAATATGAGGCGCAACATGGTGACGATTATGGAACGCCGGGAAGCTGGACCTCAAGGCGTTTTATTGCAAAGGGAATAGCCGGAAGAGAAGATCACGAGAATGTGGTAAACCCAGCTATCGCTGCCGCTATGGCTCAGGGGCGTTACGTGAAAATTGGAAATATTGATGGTCGGTGGCAGCGGCAGCCCGGTGGTGACTTGCGAGTCGGCGATGATCCATTGATGCTCGCTCTGAATCTCGCCAGCAGTTATTATCAGGAAAAAGGTGATAAAAATGCCCTGCGGATGATGGATGGAACGGCGCACATGTTTATTGTGCTCAACGAGGAATCCACGCGGGGGCCGCCGTTTCTCATATACGAGAACGCAAACCGCTTCGTGATCGGCCATGCCGGCCGCGGCGTGGACCACATGGAACAAAACTCCTACCTGCCATACCAGCTCATCGCTCAATTGACCCAAATTTATGTGAATTCAGATAACGCTTCTGAACAACTCAAAGTTCAGCAATTAATCGCTCAAATCATCCGGCACGAGTCGGAACATGCAGATCGCATGCGCCACGGAGACTTAAATTGGGAAAATGATCGAGAGGTTGAGGAAATTATTGACGGGGTAACCCTTTATTTGAATTTGAACCCCGAAATGTCCGCAGAGGCCGCGCCTGCTAGCTTTAGCGAATCAGTCGTAAATGAAATTTTCGATGTATTGCCAAGCTTTGTAGTTCCCGCAGATAGAGCGCAACGGCGGACGGGATTGATGCGAGCGTTAACGCGTCTGGAATAACTGAAGTTGAAGTCGTCTCGCCAGGATATCGAGAAGATCTATTTTCTTAAGCGGTTATCTAACGAATATAAATTCATGCCCTCGCTCGCACTTTTGAAGTTCAGCTCGAAAACCCTTCAGGATCGTGTATCTCGAATTGCTTCGCTCAATCAAAGCCTCTCCCAGAGTAAAGCCGGTTATCGCATTCCGATCAATACGAGAACGCTTTCGCTCAAAGCGCTGCAGGAAGCGGAAGCAAAGGTTGGTAAATTTGTTTCCAATGTACAAGATAAGAATACGCTAGAACAAGAAGGGAACGAAAATCCGTTATCTACGGATAAGGATGATCCGCCATTGACGCCGAAGGGGCCGGGGGGAACGGGGCCTGGGTCGGGCGTAAATTCAGCGCAGGAATCCGAAGCGGCAGTTCCAGCTGAATCTGAAACGCTCGAAGTGGTTGAAGCGGAGAAGCCGGCGGAACCGGCGCAGGAGCCGCAGCAGAACATCAGCGTCCGCGAAGGCGTGCGACAAGCGATGATCGGGCGGATCGGTTCGGTAATGGAAGCGCAGCGCTCGCTGTTCAGCGCGATCCCAAACATGGTTTTAGCGGTGCAATCCCGCGCAAAAATTAATATTCGCGTTCCGAATGGGACGGGACGCCTGACCGATTCGCTCGGACGGGTGCGGGATGAAACGAAATCGTTCCTATCGGACAATCTGGTCCAGCGACTTCAGATTTTCGTCGTGCAGCGGGCGGGGCCTCTGCCGAAACTCATGATTTGGTTTAAATCGGGAATGTTGCGTACGCTGGGGCGCGACCAGCTCGAGCCGATGGATCAGGACCTCCTGATGCAAACTTCTGAATCGCTGGAAACGAGACCCGCGAATGTATCGATCAAAGTTTCTTCCTTAAAGTACCCCTCGCTGCCGGTTTTGCCGATCGTGGGCGGGCTGTTCCTGGGCGGGCTGGCCGGCACCGCCGCCTGGAGAAACGGGGAGATGGTGATGGTGAATGTGAACTCGGGCGTGATGGGCGGGCTGATATCGTCGCCGGGCTCCTTCGCGCACATCGCGGCGCTGGGCTCTTACACGAGCGCGCTCGACCGGCTGCGCGGCCTTCCTTTCGATACGGTCGGATTGCTGGGCGGCATCAATCAGTGGCAGTTTGCGGTGGCGATGGCGCTATCGGCCGTGTTAGTTGCTTTCGCGAGCGGAACCTTGAACCGCATGATCCGCGCGTTCCCTCTCGTGCCGAGCCGGTTCAGCTTCAGCTGGTCCAGCTTAGTCGGCAACAGCAGAATGGTTGAGTCTAAACCGATGGACCTGACCGGCATTGGATCTTACTTGGGCGACAAAACGCTCACCGATCCCAAAGTCGGAAAAATTTTAGTGATCACGAGCCCGCTGCTCGATAAAGGAAGCCCCGACCGGCTGATCGCCGAAGGGTTCCTCTCACAAATCCGCGACAATCCCAGCCAGTCCAGGCAGGCGCGCATCGTTTATAACAGCGAGGCGTTGGGCGTTTCCGCCGGCAACAGGGAATCGGTGCGGAAAGGGCTGATCAAGGCGCTCGATCTCGCCGATCTTGAAGGGTTCAACGGAAATATTTTGCAGGATCTGGCCGTGACCGACGCCACGGATATCATATCGGGGATTGAAGCTCCGCAAATTCAGATTATTGGAACGCCTGATGACATCGCGAGCTGGAAGGGCCTGAGCGTAGGCGATAAAAGCATCACGCTGCTGTCTTTCAAGAGTTATGGGAAGATGATGAATATTGGAGTCGAATTCAAGGCGGAGGGCGCTGAAGCTGAACAGTTGAGAGCGATTCTGGCTGGCATGGGAGCCATGCTGGACAGCAGCAATACGACGGCCACCGGCGGACTCGTGCTGCCCGCGCGCGCCGTTAACAAAAAAGATTTTGACGCGGTTTGGAAAGGCGTCCAGCTCATTTTAAAACAAGCATAATTATTGGGGGCAAGACATGTATCATTTCGTCAAAAATATCACCGTTCAATTTAAAAAAATCGTCGCGAGCTCCTTGGCGATTTCTTTATTTTATACGTCGATCGCCGTTCCCGTTTTGCAGGCGAACCTCTGGGAACAGCGCAGGACCGCGCGGAATTTAAACGCTCAGGAAACATCGAAACGCAATAGCTATGCCCAACTCGCTTCCGCGGCGGGATATCTGCAGGAAGGGTATTCTTCCACGCTAGACAACCTTTTGCCCGAAAGCAGCAAGCCGTCCATGAATCTGCCTCTGAAAGAACAGAGCGGACTTCCAGGGAAGCTGAACCGAGTTTCAGCGCAAACCGAAAATTTGCCGGAGCCGCTGCTCGCCGTTCCTTATTCCTACGGCGAGGTCACGAAGGTCCATGTTTCCAAAAACGCTTCGGCGCCGTTCGTGCTGCTGATCCAGGACGCGCACCAAGTGGAGTCAGCGCAGAGAAACATCGCGCAGACGCTCTCGCATTTACAGACCAAGCTCGACGGGCGGCTGCTCGTGGGGCTCGAAGGCTCGAGCGGACCGTTCGAGATCAATCAATATCGCACCTTAAAGAACCAGAAGATCCAGAAAGAAATCTGGGAAGTGCTGATCCAGAAATCGCTGATCAACGGTGCGGAGTATTTCGGCTTGATGGCGGAGCGCGAGCCGCTGCTCTGGGGCGTGGAAGACGAGAAGCTCTACCTTAATAATGTCGCCGCGTACCGGAAAGGTCTTGAGGTTCGGGAGCAGACGGGGCAGATCATTGAAGGAATGGAGAGCGATCTAGCGCAAGTTAAATCGAAGCTTTTAACGCCCGAGCTGGCGCGGCTGGCGGCATTGGCGGAGAAATTTGAGAAGCGGGAAATCACGCTTGCTCAGTTCATCGGAAATTTTGAAGGTTCGCCTGAGCTGAATTCCGGACGCTATCCCGAGATCGACAAATACCTGTCGATGGCGCGGGTGGAGAAGGATCTGGATTTCAAAGCCATCGAGGTCCAGCGGAACACTTTGATCAGCTCGCTGTCGAAGAAGCTGAACCAGGCGGAGCTGAACCCGCTTTTGCAGATGAGCGTATCGTACCGGCTCGGACGCATCGGATACGCGGATTATTACCGGTCGCTGCAATCCATGCTGCTGAACGCGAAGATCGATTTGCGGCAGTTCAAGGGCTTCAGCGCTTATGTGCAGTATGTGTTGATGTCGGAGCGCATCGACGTCCCCGCTTTGCTCGACAACCTGGACTCCATTCAGAGCGCGATGGTCCGGCGCCTGGCGCAAACGCCGGAGCAGCGGAACGCGTTCGAATATTCGACGCAGCTTCGTTTGGCCGGAAAATTGATCCGACAGGAACTCTCGCCCGAAGAGTGGGAGGGGTACCTTGAGAAACGCGACGGCATCGCGCGGCTTCCAAAAAACATCCGATTGTTGACGGAGATCGTGAAAACGAGCGGTAAAAGCGTCGCGGCGCTCGCAGTGGAGCAGCCGGTTAAAAACGTCAAGAGAGTCCTTCAGATGTCACGGTCGGATGGCGGCAATGGCAGTGATGGGAGTGATGGCGGGAGTATCGGCCAGGATAGTCATAACGATAACGCTACATCGTTTTCGGAACTTCTTTCCGTTCACGAATTATTTTATTCCGCCTCGCACGACCGAAACATTGCGTTAACGCAAAACCTTTCCGCGAAGCTCAAAGAAAATTCCAGCCGGTTCACCGTTTTGATCGCCGGCGGTTTCCACACGCCCGGCCTCCAGAAGGAATTGGAATCCCGGGGATTGTCATACGCCGTGTTTCGCCCGCGCATCGGCAAGCTGACCGGTTCCGGCACCGATTACCTCCACATTTTCTCTCCGAACCGCACACCGCTCGAAAAAATGCTCCTGGGCGAAAAGCTTTTCCTGATGCCCCAGAGCGCCACCGCGACGCGCCAGTATCCGGGAGTCGTCAGCACGCGCTCGCTCATGGACGCGGTCGTCGTCCCGCTCGAAGCGGCGCTCGCCGCCGAAGCCGGAGATCCCGCGCTCGGAACTGAAAACGCGTCCCAGGTCGCCGGCGTCCCCGTTGGCGTTACGATTAACGGAGACGGTTCCTATACCGTTGCCGGCAAAGAAGACCGCACGGTCTTTTTAGGCGACAGTGACCCCGTTCTCGAAGAAGGCGCAGCTCCGCTCACATTTCGTGCCAGCACCAAAAACCATCCATTTATTATCATCACGCTCACGAAATCGCGCTTACGAATCATGAGCACCGTTAACAAAGTCCGCAATTTTGCTAGCGACCTCATTCATGGTTCTCGGCAAACCACAGGACCTCGTATCGGAGACAATGGAACTTTTGCGTTCATCGGGATACCGCTTGCAATTATTGGCGCTGCCTGGAGCAATAGTTTTTTAGGTCAGTTCCTATCAGTCGATGGGAATTTATCAAGATGGTATTTGTTACCGGTTGTTTTGGTCGCGGTTGCGGTTCCACTTTTATTTTTAACGGTATTTAGATCAAGAATTCTCGGAAAGTCAGGTCGGGGAGTGGAAAATGCCGGCGCTTCAATCGAATCTCTGAGCCAATCGATCAAGCATCTGGACAGGCTCAGCCCGGAGGCGTTCGATCGGCTGG
>JANLTE010000340.1:0-2427 GCA_031362785.1 Elusimicrobiota bacterium | reverse complement strand
GGATCTTTCTCCATCGCCTGGATTTCGGCTTCGCTGATCGCTTGGACGTATTTGATTTCTCTCATTATTGCGAGACCTCGGGCAAACTGTGAATTTTTCCTCGAACGCCTGGCCAGCGGCCAAGCTCTGCGGAAAACCATCCGCGCATATCGGATGACTTTCCGAGGTCTCGGAAAATTTCACAGTTTGCCCGAATGCTATCCATAAATTTTTGAACATGGAAGCACGCGTACCTGCTGAAGCTTTGCTGTATCTTGAGAGGCCGCGGAAGGTCTTGGAAAGCTTTACGATTTGCCCGGTTAATGTTCATAGATCCTCAAACATGGATTCGGGTTTCGGGAAGGAACTCCGTTTCGCGAATGCTACGGATTCGTTTACTTGCTTTTGGATGTCATCGGAAATCTTTTTGGCATCGTCTTGAGTGAAATACTTATTCTGCGCGGCGTATTTTTCAAATTGAGTCACGGGATCGAGTTTCATCCATTCGTCCAGTTCTTCCTTCGTGCGGTGGCCCATGTGATAGTCGGTTTTGTAGCCGACGTGCTCTTTCCAGCGGTAACAGACGCCTTCAATGAACGAGGGTCCTTCTCCCGCTTTCGCGCGGGCAACGGCTTGGGCGGCAGCGAAGTAGGCTTCTTCGGCGCGCGTTCCGTCCACTCGGATTCCGGGCATTCGGTATCCTTCGGCGCGCTTGTAAAGTTCCATGTAGGGCTGGCGGTCGGGCAAGAGGTGCGTGCAGGTGGCCATATCGTTATTTTCACAGACGAAAATCATCGGTAATTTATGGAGCGAGGCGAAATTCATTCCCTCGTGAAAGGTTCCCTGCTCTAGCGCCCCGTCTCCGAAAAACGCGACCGAGACGATTTTCTTACCCTGCATTTTAGCCGCGAGCGCGGCGCCAACGGCGATCGGAACCGTTCCTCCCACGATGGCAGAAGATCCCATCATCCCCACTTCGGGCTGAACGAAATGCATCGATCCGCCCTTGCCGTGGCAGCAGCCGGTTTCTTTGCCGTAGAGCTCGGCCATCATGATGTTCATGTCGCAGCCCTTGGCCATGGTGTGACTGTGGCAGCGGTGCGTGCTGAAAACCATGTCCTGGTCCGTTAATGCGCCGCAGACGCCTGAAGCCATGGCTTCCTGGCCGAGTGACAAATGCGCGGGGCACTTCATCTCCTGTTCGGGATAAAGCTCCACGATTTTCTCGTCGAATTTTCTGCAGCGCAGGAGCGCCCTGTAAACTTTTTCGGCGACCGCGGCTGTCATCGAGCCTTTAATGTTAGATTTTCCTTCGATCGTTATCATAGTTTTAGTTTTGAGCGCAAATTATAGCAATTTTATCGAAAAGCGACATTGTCAAACGTTTGAGTATTGGTCTTTTTTCAACATGGCGTAGCATTTGATTAGTTCCCGGATGCCTTCTTGCAAAGACCAGTCCGGGCTGTATCCGGTGGATAGAATCCGTTTGTTCGAAACGATGTAGTCCCGTTTGTCAGGGTCTTCGCCTATGGGCGCTTCCATGAACACGAAGCCAGGAATTTGTTTCTTGATTTCCTGGCAGAGCTCCATTTTGGAAAGGTTGGCGTCTTCCATCCCCACATTGTAGGGTTTCCCCTTCATTGCGTCGAAATGATCGATGGCGTGGATGAACGCCTTGGCCACGTCTCGGATGTGGATGAAGTTCCGCTTAAAATGCGGTTCGAAGAGCATGACGGCGCGGTCGTTGACGGCGCGGAACACGAAGTCGTTTACGAGCAGGTCCAGGCGCATGCGGGGTGCCGATCCGAACACCGTTGCAAGGCGAAACGTGAGCGAGTGTCCGCGGTCCAGCACCGCTGACTCGGCGTCGGATTTGGTCGTGCCGTAGAGCGAAATGGGTTTTAGCGGAGTCTCTTCCGTGCAAAATTTCCCCTTCTCTCCGATGCCGTAGCCGCTGTTGGTCGTGGGGTAGAGCATGATCTGATTCTTCGACGATATTTTCGCGAGCATCCGCACCGCTCCCAAGTTCGTGCTGGTGGCGGCTTCGGGGTCGCGATCGCAGAGCGGAGCGCCCACGAGCGCCGCCAGAGGAATGAGGATATCTTTATCTTTGATCAGAGATTTCAGTAGCGATTCATCGCGCGCATCTCCGCGCGTCACTTCGAAATTTTTGTGAGCGCAACAGTCGAGGAGACTGTTTTGCCGAAACATAAACCGATCCACCACGGCTACATGAAATCCTCGGTTCAGGAGCGCAGGAACCATGATCGAACCCAAGTATCCCGCGCCGCCCGTTATCAATATTTTTTGATTCATGATATCACCTTTGTCTTTTCCGCTTGGTCTATAAACCAGGAAACGGTTTTTTTGAACATCTCTTCGAGAGCAGTAAATTTGAATTCAGGAAAGAGCGATAAGAGCTTTGAGTTGTCCAGCACTCGGCGGAGC
>JANLTE010000333.1:0-4633 GCA_031362785.1 Elusimicrobiota bacterium | reverse complement strand
CGAACAGCGTGCGCGAGTCCGAAGTCTCTACCTCGCCATGCTCTTGATGCATGAAACCAGCGAGATCACTTTTCGGGAACAAGGCGGCGCCCGTTGGGAAGAAGGCCCGTCCGCTACGGTCGATGAAGAGTTTGCGGCTTTCATGTCGGAAGTTCGACTGGCTCTAACGGTTTCCAGCGGCGACTGGGAGGCGTTCGTTAATTTTGCCAACAAGTTGGGTCGGATTATCCGGGATAAATATCAGATCGATATGGATTTTGAAAATCATGCGCTGGCTCTAAGCGAATCAAGATCAATGTTTCCTGACATTCCCATGTGGGGCGATCCCCATATTGCCGATTCATTTAAAGAATTGATATTGGATCGATTGCCCTCAATTTATGCGAAGGGCCCCAGCGCGGCGCTGGGCTACGGTTTTTGGGATCCGGATTCTTCCCGGCGGCGCGCGTTCTATTTGATGAGTTCTTTTGAACGGGATCAGTTATTCCGCGATGCGCCCGAAGCCAGTTCAGACGGTCCTGCGGATCCCCGTCCGCTACCGCATCCGGTCGAAATTTGGGTCGGAAAAATCCGCGTCGATCCTCGCGATCTTAAACCGAACAGCGCGGTAAATATATGGGCGAAGGCGGTCCTCGAGAACGGGCTCAACATCCTCAAGACTGTCCAGCAATCTTTCCCATCAGATCCGGAACTCGAGAGTGAATTGCGACCCGTCCGGACTCTAGTTTTAAGTCCAGGATTTAAAGTAAAAATATCCATTCAAAATGGCGGCGCCGGAATCAAATTTAATATTCGTCCGGGAGTCGAGGTCGTGCCCCGAAGTTTCCTTCGTTTCGACTCTCTCGACATTGTTATAGGAAAAGACTATTTAAAGGAGAACGCCCGTAATCTGGACCGGAGTCTCATTTTTTCCTACATTGTTCCGGCGCTCTTCTCAAGGAGCGGGACGATCAGTGAAAAATTACTCGATTACTTATGGCTCATGGATTACCGCGGCCGGTGGGACGATCTGTTTCGGGACAGAAGCATGGAAGTCAATGAAGTGTTAGCCACCACGGGCGCTAATAATAAAAATCGATACATTGAAACTCAGATTGATGAGCTATGGCGTGACTTAAAACTGATGCATGCGGACGGTTTTATTAAGGATATCCGATGGGAAGACGGCAAGTTTAGATATTCGTTAGATCCGAAGAGTTCAGTTTCGCGGGTCGCGAACCAGGGTGATTCGCCCCTCCAGCCCGACTTAGAGCTCCGCAGGGGTACCCTGGATGCTCGAGCTCGAGCAGAAAAATTTGATTTCGAACTATTGAAGTCAGCTAAATCTTTCATCGCGCGGTTGTTCCGCGGGGATTCCAACGATCCGCCACCCGGGTCCGGCCGGATTGGGACTTCGAAAAGTCGGTTGAAGAGCGCGCTCCAATCCGCGGCATCGATCGGGCGCAATGCTTTGAAGCGCAACGCGACTGCGGTCGCGCCTCCCGTCAACTCATTGCTCCAAGGCCAGTCCGAATTCCTAACCCGAACCTTCGTTGGAGCTCTTGGCAACGCGCCGTTTAGTTCTTGGACCGCGCTCCAACGAGATGACCAGCAACTGATTTTGGATATTCTGAAATCGGACGTCGCGCGCGCTATGGGCAAAGCGTCCGGCGATGTTTCATTGGAGGTAACGCTGTCTGACTCGAACAGCATTGCGTCCCGCATGCCTCCCTTTAGCGGGTTAACGGTTTCGGATGGCGTGTCCGTCTTTCGGTTAGTCGGAGGCGGTCTTCGCGTCGCGATCGGCGAAGCGGTTTTAATGGGCCTTATATCAGAATCAGTTGAACGAAGAGCATTGTCTCAATCTCGAATCATGGGCGAGCTGAAAGCGTCTCGGCGGTTTAGTTTACCCATGGGCGGCATCGTGTTGCGCTTGGCACCCCGCCTCTGGCTCAATGAAGTTTCCGCCGCGGGCTCAAACGCGGTTTTGAAGCGAACCAAACCGATTTTCGCGCGGGTTGCCGCCGCGTTCCCTGCGCTCAAGCCAAGCTTATCGGCCGTTCTTCCCGGCCTGGGACGATCCGACCTATCGAGAGCCGCCTCCACGACCGCGCTGGGCCGGACCGTTGCAGGATCGCGCAACGCTCCCGTTTCCGATGAGCTCCGCCCAAGGAACCTTGCGGAACTCTCCAATATACTTGCGGATCGCCATCGTCAGGAACCCGGAAATTTCGCCGTGATCAGCGCCTTCGACCTCTTGGTCTACGGTCGGTCTGCGAGCTCGCTCTTGCGCGAAAGCGCGAACGATGGACCCCGAATTCCCATCGTGATCGTAACGGATGAGTCCCGCTTCCCCGCGGCCGACGCGGAAGCTCGCGCCAAAGAACTTGGAATCAACGGCGCCATCGTTATCCGCCAGGAGATGATCAACGGGAAATTCGATTTCGCGAAACTCTTAGCCGATCTTGGAAAACTTTCTCCCGATCAGGCGGCTCTCTTCAAAGGTTCAACGGTCTGGCTGTTTAACGGATTTGATCTCTGGACGGGGATCGGGAAGAACTTGCTTCAGGTCATTTTCAAATCGCTCGATAACGCCGCGCTGGCCGCCGTTGAAAAACTGACCGGCCAAAATTTCAGCCCGAATGACAGAATTTTACTGCTGCAATCCTTCACCGAAACCTTGAAGCTAGACGCCGGCGATGCCGCGATCAGCGAAATCAGAGTTATCCTCGCCCAACAATAAGTCAATATTGTTACAATAAATTTACATATTGTTTAAGTAAATGATAGCCCGCCCGCTTATAATTGGTGGGTGAAGGGTTTGTAATATATCATGGAACTCAAATGGTTTATCTGCTATATTTGAAATGCTGTTTATATGGATTTTTTCCACTGGGGAATGGGGATAATACACAGTCGGAAGGCCGTTGAGCGGTTTATATCGATTAATTCTCTGGTAATTTGATTGCTACATAGAACATTTAGGAGGTCCACAAATTCATGAACTTAACCGGACCGATTCGTCGCCTTGCGTCAAAGGCCCTCGCATTGAGGGTGTGGCTGTCGTTAGCTCTCGTTTTCCAGCACGCGTTGCCTGCCGCGCTGGGGGCTTTGTTTTTATTGTCGTATTCAGCCAATGAAGCGCGATCCGCAGCGGGCGTTCCTCATTTGGTGAACTTCCAGGGCCGCCTCACGAACACGAGCAATAACCCCCAGAACGGGAGTTTCACTTTAAAATTTGCGATTTACAACGCGGCAAGCGCCGGCACCCGATTGTGGCCCACATCCGTGGCAACTGAAAACCATACGGTTTTGGTCGTCAACGGGGTATTTTCCGTGATTTTGGGAGACGGCGGAACGAACGCGGCTGACGCAATTCCATCGGTGGTCTTCGGACAGGACCAGGCGTATGTAGAAGTCATAGTCAATAACGGAGCGGACGAAACCATGAGCCCGCGACAAAAACTGCTCGCCTCGCCTTACGCGTTGAATTCGGAGCGCCTGGACGGCTATGTGGGCGCCTACTATGTTTCAACGGCCGCGGTTACTCAGACGATTTTAGGCGACAAAACTTACAGCGGGACGATTTCGGTTCCCACTCCGACATTGGCCGGACATGCCGCGACGAAAGGATATGTGGACGGATTTGTCAGTGGGGTCTCAGTGGATGTTACCGCGTCCACGCAAACCAAGGTCGGAGGATTGATCATTGCGGGCAACATTGGCGCGGGAACATCCGTTCCCGAAACCCAATTGCATGCGTATCGCGCGCAGGGTACGCGGGGCCCTGTTCTGCTCGTGTCAACCGGGACGACAAAACTATTTGAAGTGAACGGGACGTCGGTTCTGGTGAACGTGCCTCTGCGGTTTTCCGATGGGAGCGCTCAGACGGTCGCCGGAATATCGGCGTTGAGCGTCGACACGCTAACGAACAAAACATGGAACGGCAACACGATAACGGTTCCCTACGGCGGAACGGGAGCCACGACTTTAACCGGGATATTA
Source organism: Elusimicrobiota bacterium (assembly GCA_031362785.1). GTDB lineage: Bacteria > Elusimicrobiota > Elusimicrobia > 2-02-FULL-39-32 > 2-02-FULL-39-32 > JANLTE01. The sequence continues at coordinate 649 of JANLTE010000333.1, read as the reverse complement.
AAAGGAAACGGAGCGGGAGCGTTCACTGCGGTCACTGCGCCTTCAGGCGCGCTGGTAGGCGACTCGGACACTCAAACTTTGACGGATAAAACGCTGGGTTCGGGAACGGTGTACAACGGTAACACGATAACGGTTCCCTACGGCGGAACGGGAGTCACGACTTTAACCGGTATATTAAAAGGAAACGGGGCGGGTGCGTTCACGGCAGTAGCGGCGCCAACGGGCGCGCTGGTGGGCGACTCGGACATTCAGACTTTAACCAACAAAACGCTGGGCTCGGGAACGGCGATTACAAATATTTCCGGATCGATCGTGATCATCTCCACTTCGGCGAAGGAGGGGAGCGCGACGACTGCCGGGACGCAGCAAGTGGTGGGCTCAACTCAGACGCAGACTTTGACGAATAAGACGCTGGGCGCGGGAACGGTGATAGGGAACATCTCCGCCGGATCGATCATAGGGATATCGACCGCGTCGAAGGAAGGGAGCGCGACGACTGCCGGGACTCAGCAAGTCGTGGGTTCCACGCAGACGCAAACTTTAACGAACAAGACATTGGGAGCTGGAACCGTGCTCGGGAACATCCCCGCCGACTTGATTATAGGGATATCGACGACGGCGAAAGAAGGGAACGTGACGACTGCCGGGA
>JANLTE010000315.1:0-6148 GCA_031362785.1 Elusimicrobiota bacterium | reverse complement strand
CAGGATTTCCACCGATGCCGGGATTAAAATGCCTGGAAGCGGCATAGCGCCGCTCGATGATTGGAATATCCGGAAGGGCGGCCTCAACGCCGCGCTTTATTATCAGGCGCCGAATTCGCAAGATGTCACCGATGAAGACATTGCCGAGCAGCTAAGCGTATTGGGAGATCTCGTCAATTCCGAACTCGGGCGATCGTATTTAAATGTGGACCCCATCGGCATCGGGGGAGAATATTTTGTGTTCAAAGCGCAAACCGCCGATGGCAAGCGGGTCGCGTTGAGGGTTCACCGGGACATCCTTGCGCCAGGCCGTCCTTCGATGCCCAACCAGAATGCGGTCGATACCCTAAACGCCCTTCAGGAGCAAAGCCACGACAATTTGATGAATGTTTTTAAAACGGGCGTCGTGAGATTGAGCGGTGGCGGGCGCGGTTATCAGGTCGTCGAGTGGGTTGAAGGCCGAAGCGTGCAACAGTTGCTGGCTCAGAAAGTTTTTGAGGAAAAAGGGCTCCGCTGGTCTCTGGATGTTTTGCGCCAGATCGCGGAAGGGTTGATCTTCCTTCACCAACATCGCGTGGCCCATTCGGATTTATTGGGTGAAAATGTGATCGTCAATGACGCCGGTATCGCAAAAATTATTGATTATTTTAGTTTTAGTGAAATTTTAAAGAGTACCAATTTCGGAGATTTTGGCGATCCTCGTTCCCAAGCATTAGTTGACGTGGGGAACTTCAATAAATTTGTTCAATTGGTTCTGACCTCAAAAAACTTTTCTTTACCCGGTTCAAAAAGCCTTTGGCGGGAGTATGAAAATTTAAGCGCGGACGATCTGTCCGCGCGTTTGCAAACTTTTCCTCTCCTCGAAGGGAACCCGCGGACTGCCGGGGAACTCGGCAAGCTCCTCCACGATTCATTTGCCGCCAATTCAGCTGAGACGCGAAAACGGCTGGAATCGCAGTCCGGCGTCAACGCGCAGTTCCCTGTGAGCCTCGCGATTCTTGAGAGTTTTCGAGACGGGCTCGCCGCGATGGTCAATCGGTTAGACCCAAACCCCGAAGGATCAGCCGCGCCCGATCCAAGCTCGAGCCGCGGCGGGAATGCCGGAATTAATATGCTCCGCCGCGCGTTGTTGCGCGCGGGGACTTTGTTTGTCGGCATCGCGCTGATCGCGGCCGTGATTTTTGGAGCGAGTTCCAATCAGTCTCTCCCAACTTCAACGGATGCTCCGATCAACATCGCCGTTAACGCCGCAAAAACTCAAGAAAGTTTGACTGCGGAAAAAAGAATCGCGGCGTTGGTCGGAAGCGAGGCCTATTTTGCGGACTCTATTATCAATGAGATCGAGCGTCTTCCAAATTCTAAAAATGTGTTGATCAATATGATCCGAGAGCATCCCGATTATCGGATGCGCTCAAAATCGCTTTTTGTTCTGGCGCGGTTTAATAATCCTCCGCTCGAACCTTTCATTCGGGCGTTCTATCAGGACCCTGATAACCGGACGCGTTACTGGGCGTATGCGGAGCTATCTAAGTTCGATTCCCTCGAGGTATATAATCGCGTGAAGGAACTGAATTTAATTCCTCCGGAGGTGAAGGTGCTTCCCAAACAAAGAGGGAACGCTCCGAACGCGGCCATCGTTATTATCGACGAGTACGGTGAAAATGCGTCTCACGGTCCCAAGGTTTCGAAACGCGCGCGAGATGTGCTTGGAAGAAATACGAAGGTTGCCGTTTATGAACTCGATGATAAACTTGTCGGAAGCTATCCTGCGGGTCCGGTTCTTTTCACTGACGCTTCGATCAAACAGGAAGTACGCGATAGTTTTGAAAAACTCGTTAAGGAGCGCCCGGATACCGTATTTATCGTTAACATCAGCGGGTCCGGCAACAACACGGACGGCGTGGGATTCTATCTGCCGCCTGAATGGGTGAAGAGAATGGGCAAACTGGGCGTGATTTTTGTGATCGCGGGCGGGAATGACCAGCGATTTATGCCCTTTACCCACGCGCAATTCGATAATGTTATTTATGTGGCGGCCGCCGACCCCGTCACTCTGCGGAAAGAAGATTATTCTAATTTTTCCCCTGGCATTGTCGCGACTGACGCGGTGCCGGAGGGCACCTCTTTCGCGGCGCCCAAAGTCGCCGCGCGGCTAGCTCAGGTTTTGGATGGGGATAAATCCATATCGATTTCAGATGCGGTTCAAAAGCTCCGGGACAGCGCCCGCCCGATGCCCAACGAGCCGTTGTATAGAAATGGTTTGCTAGGCGGCTATCTTCCGTTCAACCTCGTTCATGTGGCGATAGCGATCGTGGGCTGGGGAATTTTGGGTAGGCTTGAGGTTGCGTCAATGTTTCTCGGACTGGCGCCCGACCTTGGGCCCGTGATGGACCTTCTGTTCAAATCCGCTGTCTCCGCGTTTAGCGTCTTCAGCGTAATTCCTTTATTTGTCTATATTAGGCATGGGGTTTTAGGCGTTGTGGCTGCGCGGTGGGGATCAAAATATGCCGATCTCGATCATATGGCATTGGAGGACCCCTTTACCCGAGAGCAGATTCAAAAATATATTCCGGTGGGCGCGACGGTCACTCCTGTTCCTATCCTGCCGTTCGGCATTTTGGCTCAGGCCAATTCTAAAACGCGTGATGTTCAAATTCTTAACTGGCTTGCGGTGCCCTGGACTCAGCTTGAGTTCTTGAGGAAGTTGATGCTGCCGATCGTTCTCGCTCACGAGGGAGAACGCCTGCAAGGCCATTCCACACTTCACATCTACCTCACACACCCATTTAAATTGTTCTTATCGACTTCATCTAAAATCCTGAAAATCATTCAAAACATAAAATTCGCGCTCCGCCAGGTCGGTTTTCGTAAAAACCCCTCGCGTTCCCCGGCGCCCAAACTTAAAGGATCGGTCGGAGGATATCCGGCGGTTTTTGGCGATCGCGGCGCTTGGTTTGCGCCCTATTGGGAGTGGATTTTCCAGGTGCCGCTCATCGGCGGTTACACGAGAGACCTTATCAATTTATATAACCCAATTTTGGCCCGCGAAGTGGGGCAAAGCGATGATTTGAATCTCATCGCGCCTGGGGTTAGCGGGCTTCTGCTTGTAGTGACAGTTACTTCTGGAATCGGCGATTCGCTGACCATGACGCTCCTATGGAGTCTTATGAACGGCGTGATATTTCAAGCGGCGCATTTAAGAGCAACCAGTCAGGAAAGATGGTACTTAGCTGGCGTCGGCACAGTTTTGGCAGAGCTGATTATCTTGCCCATGGTGTTTTTTGCTCATGGCCTATTTCCATTGGATGGATTTCTCGGGTTCTTCGCGGCGGGTAGCATGGGGGTAGGGCTTAACATCGGTTTCCATAAACTGATGTACGAGTTAGTTGCGCGGGGCAAGATCAACGCTCCGTACGCGTCGGTATCATCGGGGAACGCGCTTACGCCGCTGGATCGCGTGCGGGCAGCGCTGGCCAAAGCGCCGCCGGCGGGTCACGACCTGCATCGCGCGGAGCGCGTGTCCGATAATGTGGCCCGCTGGGGCGGGAGCGAGGCCGCGCAGATCGCCGCTTTGCTTTACAGATTGCCGCTGGAAAATAGAAAGAGCATACTGAAAAGCGCGGGCCTTAACTTCAGCGACGGTCGTCACAAGGAAATCATCGAACTGACTCAGCGGCTCAATTTGGTCCGGCAAATTCCGTACAATCCTCCATCCCAAGCTCCAAAAAAGCGCGCGAAAGACCCTGCGAACAATGTTTTGAAGGACATGAAAAACGTCGTTCAAAATCAAATGGATCTGGTTTTGCAGGCGGCGGGTTCGCCCGACGGATTATTGCTTGCGCTTGCCGATAAACTGGAAACGCTTATGGCGGCGGGCAATAAAGATGCGGCTTTCAGCGGGGACATCCAGATGCAAATCCGCCAGATTCTGGCGCCCCTCGCGGACCGCGTCGGGCGCGAGGACGTTTCACAGGAACTTTGGTCCGCCTCATTACGGAGGATCATCGGCGAAATAAAGTATCAGGAGTTGTTGTCAATCATTGGCAGCCACGGTACCGAGGATATTGAAACAAAGGTTGCCGCGTGGCTTCAGGGCGAGGATATACCTTATGAAAGCGTTAAGGCCAGGGTAAAGCAGGCGTCGTCGTTAATTGCAAAAGTGGCCAGGAAGGGTTTGGACGCTGAGGGTCATTTGGTGAACGATTTCATCAATGTGATGGTGGTGTTCCCCGATCAGGAATCGCTGGATCGGGCGCTGGGTCCGGAGCGCGGTATTGAAAATGCGCTGGATCCGGAGCATCAGCAAAATTGGCAGCGCGAAACGTCATCACACAAGGGTTTCGACCAGAGTCACATTGAGTCGGACGGCATTGAATTTAAACTTTTGACTCGCGACGGATATATTAAATGGAAGGATGGCGAAGACGCGCATTGGGCCTACAAGCTGAAAATGGATTTTAAAATGTACCGCACTTTTTTCGTGGAGCAGGAGTTTCAAATTCCCGATATCGTTTTGGGCGAGGACTATCCGGAAAACTTCAGGGCGGTTTTTGACTCGGTCAAGCATCGCCGGATAGCGTTGGTGTATGACGAGGATAACGGCACGCTGATGCCTGTCGATGGAAATTCAGATATGGATCCTCATCATTTCCCCAGGTATGAAGTTTATTCGGGAAAGTTGCCGCGCGACCTGGCGCTGAACAGTTCCTTGGACCGGCTGATAAAAAAGCTGGAGAAATTCAGGGAAAAGCGGCCCGCCATTGTTAAATCGTATGTTAACGGTCTCATAAAACTGAATATTACGTTCGATTATGACGCGCCCGGGCTGCTTCATGATGTGGCTAAAGTGATTATGCCGGTCGGAGACATTGTTTATTATGAAGAGTCAACTTTTGAAGGCGCTGACGGAAATAAAAAGTTCGTATTGGATATCCATATCCTCCATGAAGCGCTTCCGGCATCGGACATCGACGCGATGGTTGAACAAATCGAGTCCATTAAGACCAGCATGGCGGAGCAGGTTCAGATGGCCCAATCGATCACGAAGGGGGCCAAGCTCAGGATTGTGGTGGAAGACAGCAGGGGGTTCATCAGCGACCTGACCGGCGTGCTTTTGGCTGTCAATGAAGGCATCAACGTTAATAATTTGAACATCGAACAGGGCATCGTGGCCGCTGCGGACGATAATATACCGTTGACTGAGCGCATGATGTCCGTGATAAACAGATTTCTGACAGGCGTCAATTTGCACGACAGGATTCAAAAAAACAGCGTCAAGACTTACACTTTAGATTTGGGTATCCCCGATGGCGTTTCCCTGGAGGAGATCAAAGACCTGCTGACGAATAAAATTGACGGCGTTTTATACGTCAATATCGTCGAGGAGAAGATCAGCGCTCCCGAGAGCTCTTGGCGCGCTTTCAACCTCGTCCACACGGCATCGGCGTTCGCGGGATGGGGGGTCATAAGCGCGCTCGGGATCTGGACGGCATTTTTTGGTTTGGTTCCCGACTTCGGGCTGGAGGCGGATTCTGTTATCAGGGTTGTAGCGGCGATTATTGGCGCGGCGGGTCTTTTCGGCGCGGCGCTCTATTTCGGGCACGGGATGTTGGGATTGGCCGGATGGATATCATCGCATTATTTTGCTCGGCCGGCCGAGCCGATGATCACGGATGAGTGGACGCTCAGTCAGATTGACAAATATTTAGGTTCTGCTTCACCTTCCGATATCACTATTAAGGTAAGAGCGGCAGAGCGCCTACCCTTCGGAACTTTGGCCGAGACCCGAAATGACACTCAAGAGGTTCAAATTCTTTGGTGGCTGGTAACTCCCTGGACGCGTTTTGACATTCTGCGCAGGTTCTTGCTGCCGATCGTGCTCTCGCACGAGGGAGAGCGCCTCCTGCACCCGGACCGTTCCACCCTCCGTATTTACCTCGCCAAACCTTTCCATTTCATATCCAGTTCGCTTTCCCGCGGTATATCTCGAACCTTTTCGAAAAACCGGATTCCGGATGATCCGCTCATACCGGATGTTAAAAGTATTATCAATAAAGCATTTCCCAAGCTCAAGGGACCCGACGGAACTCCTTTGCCGGAGTTTTTCAAAAAAAATATCCGGTTCACGAAAATAGGAAGGTTTTATGTC
>JANLTE010000306.1:0-2694 GCA_031362785.1 Elusimicrobiota bacterium | reverse complement strand
TGCCGCCGGAGAGTCCCAGCACCGCCCCCCTCTTTTTCATGGTTTTAAAAACTTGCTCCCGGATTTTTGCGGTAATTTTTTGGACTTCCTTTTCCGCGTCCAGCTTTAAAACGTCTTTTGAGAAATTTTTCATGTCGCTCCCCTAAGGCAAATAAATTATTTTTTCTTGCGGCCAATGAACTGCGTCAGCCGGTCGATGGAGTCGAGGTTTTCGGGTAAAAGTTCGGTATCTTGAATTTTAATGGCGTATTTTTTTTCGAGATGTGTGACCAGTTCCATCATTCCCGTCGAATCGATTATTCCTTTATTCAAAAAGGAATCACTTTCTTTCAGACCGTTGTCTTCACCGAACAAAAAATTGTCAATGATGAATTTCTTGAGATCCTGTGCGATGTTTTCCATGTTAACCCTCCCTTTTCATGAATGTGTTTATGAATTGATCATTGATGAGTTGTGTGGAAATGATCCCCACCAGCGCCATGTTGTCCTTAATACCGATGGCCCTGGACTCCCTGTATTTTTCAACCAGTTTTTGAACCGCATTGGGGTTGAATATCCCGTCTTTTTTGATCCGTTCGGGCGAAAGCAGCTCGTCAATGTAGTCAATTTTTTTCCCGGTAAAAAAGCTTTTGGCTTCCGGTGCGCGGACGGGCTGTTTGTGGCGGTTCTTGACGGTGTCTGGAATGTATTGCGCCATCGATTTTTTAAGTAAAAATTTCTCGTTCAGTACTTTCATTTTTAGCTTATTGGGAAGCTGCGCCGCGAACTCAACCACCCGATAATCTAGAAAAGGAAATCTTCCTTCAACGGAGTGGGCCATGGCGACGCGGTCCCCCTGCGAACAGAGGATGTATCCGGGAAGAAGTCCCCCTGCTTCCAGAAACTGGGACTGATTGAAGTAGTTCCAATTCAAATACCCTTTAGGCAACAGGCCCTTCATTTCGCTCAAGCCATCATAATTTAGAATTTGATTTTTTACTTCCGCCGAAAAAAATATTTTCGCTTTGGAGGTTAAATCCCATCGGGGCAGATGCGAGAAAAACGGGTTCTTGAGGTCCTCCGGAGTTGTATGAAAAAACTGTTTCAGGTATGCCTCCGATTGTCCCTGCAGGTTCGGCAGATATTCATAAAGCCGCTTCAAGAGCAGGTGTCTAAATTTTGAATCGGGCTGCAGGCCCCAAAAGTGGCGGATTTTAGCTTCCTTAAATATGTCATAACCGCCCAACACTTCATCAGCGCCCTCTCCCGTTAAAACCACTTTATAGTGATTATCTCGGACCAGTTTTGAAAGCAAAAACATCGATGCGGGAGCGGTCCTGAGGGTGGGTTTTTCGGTGTGCCACAACACTTCAGGAAATACTCGCGCGATCTCATCGTAAGTGCAGCTGACTTGATGATGATCGGTTCCGAGGTATTTAACCACGTCGTTTTGGTAGGCGCTCTCGTCAAATTCAGGGTCGTCAAAAGTGACCGAAAAGGTACTCAGTTTGGAGTTGGAAAAATTTCGAATTAAGGAGGTCGTGACCGTGGAGTCCAGGCCGCCGCTCAAATAGGCGCCCACGGGAACGTCCGCCCTGAGGCGCAGCCGCGTCGAGTCGATCAAAAGAGATCTTAGTTTTTCGGCCGCTTCGTCTTCATTGAGAGTCGAAATCCCTTGCCCAAATTCAGGGAACTGAAATTGCCAGTAGGGCCAAATCGAAGTCTTTCCCCCTTCCTCTATGCGCATGGAGTGGCCCGGCGGGAGCTCGGACACATCTTTAAAAAATGTTCGGGGTTGAAGCGTGTGCCAAAAAGTAAAGATTTGATCCAAAGCGATGGGATCCATTTCTCGCTTCACTTCCGTGTCGATAAAAATCGCTTTGATTTCGGAAGCGAACACGAACTTATTGGGAGCCATTGTGTAGAAGAGCGGGCGGACCCCCATTCGATCCCTCGATAAGAATAACTTACGTTTTTTAACGTCCCAGATCGCGAAGGCCCATTGCCCGTTCATTTCCTTTACGCAATCTTCGCCTTTTTCGGCGTACAACTCTAAAATCACTTCCGTATCGGAATGCGTGTTGAATTTGTGACCCTTTTGGATCAGGTCTTCGCGTAATTCCACATAGTTGAAAATTTCGCCGTTGAAGGTGATCCAAAGCGTTTGATCGTGGTTAGTCATGGGCTGGCTTCCTGAAGCGAGGTCGATAATGCTGAGACGCGCATGCCCGAGACCCAAATTGCGGTCAGAAAAAAATCCGGTTCCATCAGGCCCTCTGTGATGAAGCATTCCGATCATCTTCCGTAAGAGATCTGGATCGGCCTTCTGATTGTTCAGGTTATAGATGCCTGCGATTCCGCACATGGTGATGTCCCTGATTATTCTTATTAAATTTAATTTTAGGCGTGTAGTTGAAGTTTAGATGATAAACCCTTACTTATCAATTTTCTGCCACTCTTCGTACCAGGCTTTGATTTGAGGGTCCTGCAAATAGCGTTTGTCCAGATCCCGAGTATCCCCGATCAACTCACCGTTGCTCTCCACCATAGCAAAGTCAGGAATGGCTTTTTTTATCACCGCATTTGTACCGACGAAAGCCCCTTTTCCGATACTGCCCCCAGGAAAAACTCGCACCCCGTTACCGATGAAAGAATATCGGCCGATCGTAATGGGTCGCATCAGAAACCCTTTTTTCTCGGACTCCGGCACTTCAG
>JANLTE010000032.1:0-11281 GCA_031362785.1 Elusimicrobiota bacterium | reverse complement strand
ATGCGGTTGGCGGCCAGGCCTTCGTTCAAGCCCTGGACCACTGGAATTCCTCCGCCCACTGCCGCTTCGAAGTAAATTAAGCGCTGGTGCTTCTGAGCGGTGGTGATGATCTCGTCCCAATATTTCGCGAGCACGGCTTTGTTTGCGGTCACGACGTGTTTTCCGGCGCGCAGCGCCTCTAATATAATCGTTCGGGCCGGTTCGTACCCTCCGATCAGCTCAATGATGATGTCGATCGAATCGTCGTTGATCAGCCGCCTGTAATCCGTCACGATGTCACTATGCGACAGCCCGATCGCGGGTTTCGATTTAATGAATTTATCGCAAAACTTTACGAACTTGAGGGTTGTCCCCACGCGTTTGGAAATGTTCGCCGCGTTTCCTTTAATAATTTTTACTACGCCCACGCCGACGGTCCCAAGCCCGATTTGCCCTAATCCGACCATTTTCATGATTTTTTCCTCGCTGGCTTTTCACGGGTCTTTTTCCCGACCGGTTGGATAAATTTTTTAAGCCGCAGCAGCACGTCGTGAAAACGCTTGTCGTGCGTGACCATGGCGAGGCGGATGTAACCTTCGCCGTAAGGGCCAAAACCCACGCCCGGCGCGACCACGACTCCGGTTTGTTTCAGCAGCCGCTCCGCGAACGCGAGGGAGCCTTCCTTCTTAAATTGTTTCGGGAGTTCAGCCCACAAATACATCGTAGCTTTGGGTTTGGGGACTTCCCAGCCCATGCGAGCGAAACCCGCGACCATGTAATCGCGCCGCTTTTGATAGGTTTGAACGAGCTGTCTCACGCAATCCTGCGGTGATTTCAAAGCCCAGACGGCCGCCAATTGAACAAACGATGGCACTCCGTAATCTAAAAATGATTTCAATTTTTCAACCGGATGAATTAATTTCTCGCCGCCCACCGCGAACCCCACGCGCCAGCCCGCCATGTTATAGGTCTTGGAAAAAGAAAAGAACTCGATGCCGATGTCTTTGGCTCCGGGAACTTGCAGGAGCGAAGGCGCCACATAACCGTCAAAAGTAATTTCAGAGTAGGCGTTGTCGTGGACGACCAGGATGTTGTATTTCTTGGCGAAGCGCACGACTTCCTCGAAAAATTTTAAGTCAGGCACGACGGCCGCGGTCGGATTGTTGGGATAGTTTAAAATCAGGAGTTTCGCCTTGCGCGCAACCGATTCGGAAATCGAGCCCAAATCGGGCAGCCATCCGTTTTCCTTTACAAGAGGGACGTAATGAACTTTTCCGCCGGCAAGGTAAACGCCGTTGAAATGCACCGGATAACCGGGATTGCAAACGAGCACGATCTCGCCCGGGTTTAAGAACGCCATGCAGAGGTGGCCGATGCCTTCTTTGGATCCGATTAAACTAAGCGCTTCCTTATTCGGGTCGATCTTCACGCCAAAGCGCCCTTCGAACCATTCCGCGACCGCCTGGCGGAACTTGGGCATTCCCTTGGCCTGCGGGTAACGGTGCGTTTTCGGATGGTCGCGCACGGTTTCAATCAAGCGCTCCACGATGTGCGGCGGCGTGGGGAGGTCGGGGTTCCCCATCCCCAAGTCGATAACGTCCAATTTTTTCGCATAGGCTTCAAGCTTCAACGCCGCGATGCGCGACAAAAAATAAGGGGGGAGGTTAGAAAGTTTTTTTGAATATTCGATCGTTTTTTTCATATTCGATATTTCGCTATTAAAAAATTTTTGGAGCTTCTTCTTTGTCTCGCGAAATCCATTCAGGCAGATATTTCGCGTATTCCCAGCATAAAAACCCGATGCCGGCGCAGGCGAGGCCGTAGGCCATTTCGAATCCGCTCCACCGCAGCCACTGATCGCGCGTCACGAACTCCCAGGGGGTCAATGAATAATAGTTCGCTTCCGGCTCTCCAAAAAAACAATGGTAGAGGCCGAGCGCCGCAAGCAGCGTGCCCCAAACGGCAAAAATCCATCCCGCGATGACGACCAATCCGCGGATTTTAATTTTTTCTTTAGATGGAGATGCGCTTTCGATCATAGATCTATATGCGGGAAGTTCTTGGGATAGCCGTTTCGACTCTCACGCCGAGACTGGCTTACGCGTTCGGCTTCGGCTCTTGGGTCTTTACGAGCTGCTTAAACGAAAGGCTGGGTTTAAACGAGATTTTTTTGCCTGCGGGCAGATGCACGGTTTCACCGGTTTGCAAATTGCGCGCGGGTTTCGCTTTCCGCGGTTTAATGCGGAAAGTCCCCAGGCCCGTCAGCGTCACTTTATCGCCCGACTGGATCGATTCGCCGATGGTTTTAACGAGCGCTTTGATCACCCGTTTGGCAACCTCATGCTTCACTCGCGACTTCTCCGCTACTTTCGCTATGAGTTCATCTTTTTTCATTGTTTGGCTCCTGCCTGATAGCCGTTCATGTACGGCAATTTTCCTGCGACGGCTTTAATTTGCTCGAGAGAGCTCAGCAGTTCGGCTGTGGAATCCCAAGTTCCTTCGGTGAGCGCTTTGCGGGTTTGGTCGGGCTGCTCAATTGCGATGGAAAAATCGCCGCAGCTCGCTTCTCTTTTTACTAAATCAATTTTAACTTCTGTCGTTGGGCTTTCCTTTACCAGACTCATGAGGCCTTCCACGTTTTCTCGGGTGGAGGTCATAATCGGAAGCCCGATGGCTGTGCAGTTGTCGTAAAAAATTTCCGCGAAAGATTCTCCGATGATCGCGCGGATCCCGTGGCGGCGCAACGATTGCGGCGCGTGCTCGCGGCTTGAGCCGCAGCCGAAGTTTCGGTTCACGATAAGGACCGTCCCTTCCTTATATTTGGGATGGTTAAACGGATGCTCTTTCTTAACGCCGTTTTCTCCGAAGCGCGCGTCGTAAAAAGCGTATTGGCCGAGATCGTCGAAAGTGATGCACTTCATGAAGCGCGCGGGAATAATGCGGTCCGTATCGATGTCGTTGCCGGGCAGGGGAATTCCACGGCCCGACACCGTTCGGATTTTCATCGCGTCCAACGGCGAGTCGCTTCCCTGCTTTTGCGCTTTGGTTTTCTTCAATTTAGTTTTCATCAGTCTAAAAATTCGCGAACGTCGGCCACTTTGCCTTTGATGGCGGCGGCCGCGACCATGGCGGGGCTCATCAAAATCGTGCGCCCCGTGGGGCTTCCCTGGCGGCCTTTGAAGTTCCGGTTCGAAGACGACGCGCAGATTTCTCGCCCCGTGAGTCTATCCGGGTTCATGGCCAGGCACATGGAGCATCCGGCTTTGCGCCACTCAAATCCCGCTTCGGTAAAAACCTGATCCAGCCCTTCGCGCTCGGCGGCGCTGGCGACTTGCTGGGAGCCCGGGACCACCAGCGCCTTCACGTTTTTGGCGGCTTTGCGTCCTTTCACGATTTTAGCCGCTTCGCGGAGATCCGACAACCGGCCGTTCGTACAGGACCCGATGAACGCTACATCAATAGAAGTTCCCTTCACCGATTTGCCCGGCTTAAAGGACATGAATTTATAAGCTTCCTCTGCGGTCTGGCGGTCTTCTTCCTTAAAAGACTGCACTTCTGGAAAATTCTCGCTGATGCCGATCGCTTGGCCCGGATTAATGCCCCAAGTCACCATGGGTTCCATTTTAGCGCCGTCCAAATTGACGACATCGTTATAGGTGGCGTCTTTGTCGGACGATATCGATTTCCAGAACTCGACGGCCCGCTTGAACTCGTCGCCTTGGGGCGAATACTCGCGCCCGCGCAAATAATCGAAAGTGGTTTGATCGGGGTTCACATAGCCCATACGCGCGCCGCCCTCGATCGTCATGTTGCAAATGGTCATGCGTTCTTCCATGCTCATCTGAGTGAGAACGTCTCCGTTATATTCGTAGCAGTACCCGATGCCGCCGTTGACTCCCAACTTGTGGATGATCGCCAATATGACGTCCTTGGCGTAAACGCCTTTCCCTAAGTTCCCGTGCACGTTGATGCGACGGGACTTCGGCTTTGAAAGCGAAAGCGTTTGCGTGGCGAGCAGGTCTTTAATCTGAGTGGTCCCGATGCCGAACGCCAAAGCGCCGAACGCGCCGTGCGTGCTGGTATGGCTATCGCCGCAAGCGATCGTCAAACCGGGCAGCGTGAGCCCGAGTTCTGGGCCGATGACGTGCACGATGCCCTGCTTCGCGGTGTCGAAACCAAAAAATCGGATGCCGAACTCCTTGGTATTATTTTCAATCGCCACCATCATCTTTTCAGCGAGGCCATCCTGGAACGGACGCTCCTGCAAAGCAGTGGGAACGATGTGGTCCACTGTTGCAAAAGTGTTTTGAGGGAAGGGGATCTTCAATCCACTCTCTCGGATCATGGAAAAAGCCTGAGGGCTCGTCACTTCATGGATCAAATGGAGGCCGATAAAAATTTGGTCTTTGCCCGTCGGCAATTTCCGGATTTTATGCATCTCCCAAACCTTTTCAAACAGGCTTCTGCTCATAAGAAAAAGGTCTGGTACCGTTCCTCAAAATAATTCTTTAAGAAGACGATGCCGTATGTCGCAAACATGAATATTTCCATAAAAATTTTCGTTATATTTTATCGTAGAGCAATTTTCGTTTGACTTCGGCGATGGCTCCCGTGACGTCGATGTCTTTGGGGCAGGCATCGACGCAGTTGAACACGGTGCGGCAGCGCCACACGCCTTCGCGGTCGTTCAGGACTTCAAGACGCTCTCGGGCGCCCTGATCGCGCGAATCAAAAATAAATCGGTGCGCCTGGACGATCGCCGCGGGCCCCACATAATTAGGGTCCGACCAAAACGACGGGCACGAGGTGGTGCAGCAGGCGCATAAAATACATTTGGTCGTGTCGTCGAACCTGTCCCGCTCTTTGGGCGACTGCGGACGCTCTTTAGAGGGCGCGGCATCATCATTAATAAGGAACGGCTTCACCGAGCGGTACTTTTCAAAGAAAGCGTCCATGTCTACGACCAAATCTTTTAAAATTTTGAAACCCATCATGGGTTCGATGGTAATGGGCTGCGTCAAACTTTTGATGAGCACTTTACAGGCGAGGCGGTTCCGCCCGTTGATGCGCATGCCGTCGGATCCGCAAACGCCGTGCGCGCAGGATTTTCGGAGGGTTAGCGTCCCGTCCAGATCATCTTTCACCTGTAAAATGGCGTCCAATACGCGGTCGGTGGGCTCGGCTTCCACCTGATAGTCCGCGAAATAGGGAGCTTTGTCTTTGTCCGGATTAAAACGCTGAATTTTCAATGCGACTTTCATTAATATTTCCGCTCTTGCGGGGTGAACTGTCCGAGCACGACCGGTTTATAGCTTAATTTTACACCTTTGTCGGTTAAGGTCGCAAGGGTGTGCTTGAGCCAATTGGCGTCGTCGCGCTTTTGAAAATCGTCCCGGGCGTGGGCCCCGCGCGATTCGGTTCGGGCCACGGCGCTTGCGACTGTCACTTCGGCCAGGTCCAGGAGGTTTCCCAATTCGATGGCTTCCAATAAATCGGAATTGAACACCTGGCTTTTGTCGGAGATTGCCACATTTTGATAGCGCTTCCGGAGTTCCTGAATTTCAGCGAGGCACTCGCGCATTTCCTTTTCGACGCGAAAGACGCCGCATTTGTCCATCATTACTTCCTGCATCTGTTTACGGAGCGCGGACACTTTTTCGGTCCCTAAACCCGACTGCAACCTGGAAATTTGAGATTCGATGAAACTTTCGGGTTCGGCGGTCATGGGCGCGAAATCGTTTTGGCGACAAAACTTCGCCATCGAAAGGCCCGCGCGGCGGCCGAACACTAAAATGTCGACGAGCGAATTCGTGCCAAGGCGGTTGGCTCCGTGCACCGAAACGCAAGCCACTTCGCCGGCCGCGTAAAAACCTTTGAACACCGAGTTTTTCTCGTCGTACACCACTTCGGAATTTTTGTTAGCCGGAACGCCGCCCATCGCGTAATGCGCCGTGGGCTGAATGGGAATCAAATCTTTTTTGGGTTCGAGGCCCATGTAGGTCCGCACGAAATCGGCAATGTCGGGTAATTTTTTCTCGATGACATCCGCGTCCAAATGCGTTAAATCTAAATGAACATAATCTTTGCCATCGATGCCGTTTCCCGCGCGCACTTCGGTGTGAATGCAGCGCGACACGATGTCCCGCGGCGCCAAATCTTTGATGGTGGGGGCGTAACGCTCCATGAACCGCTCGCCGGTCCGGTTGCGCAAAATTCCGCCTTCGCCGCGGCAGGCTTCGGAAAGTAAAATACCCATCTTGTAGATTCCTGTCGGATGAAACTGGAAAAATTCCATGTCTTCGAGCGGGATTCCGCGCCGGAGCGCGATCGCCATGCCGTCGCCGGTGAGCGCGTGCGCGTTCGATGTGATCTTGAACATCCGCCCCGATCCTCCCGTGGCGAACAAAACCGCTTTCGCGTGAAAAATGTGGATCTCGCCGCTTGCCAGCGCGATGGCCACCACTCCGCGGCACACGTTATCTTTAACGATTAAATCAACGACGTGAAACTCGTCAAAGAACTTCACTTCATTTTTAATGCATTGCTGATAGAGCGTCTGCAAAATCATGTGGCCCGTGCGGTCGGCCGCGAAACAGGACCGTTTCACCGGGCCTTTGCCGTGATCGCGCGTGTGGCCGCCGAAGCGCCGCTGGTCGATCTTGCCGTCTTCCGTGCGGTTGAACGGCAGGCCCAAGTGTTCAAGTTCGTAAACGGTGTCGATCGCTTCGTTGCACATCGCTTCCACCGCGTCTTGATCGGCCAAATAGTCCGATCCCTTAATGGTGTCGTACATGTGCCACTCGGGATAATCTTCTTCCGTGTTGGCGAGCGCGGCGCCAATGCCGCCTTGAGCCGCTCCCGTGTGCGATCGCGTGGGGTAGAGTTTAGATAAAACCGCGGTTGGAACTTTGGCTTGGGCTAACGCCAGCGCCGCGTAAAGCCCGGCGCCGCCCCCGCCCACCACGATCGCTTCGTGCTGATGATAGATGGGGGCTTTCTTCATAGCTGGGGCTGGAAAGTTAAGAGGACTATTAATCCGCCAATCATAAAAATCAGACCGACCAAATATAAAATGGACAGCGCCAGCGTGCGAGCGCCGCCGGGGCGCAAATAATCGTCGATGATGATCCGCAATCCGTTCAGCCCGTGCAGGAGCGCCAGGATCAGCATGAGCGCGTCGTAGATCCGCCAAAAGGGCGTGGACCAGCGTTCCGCCACGAACCAGTAATCGATGTCTTCGATGCTGTTGATCAGGTGCATGATGGTCAGGTGCCCGAGCGCCAGAATTAAAAGCACCACGCCTGAGATGCGCATGAAGAACCAAGCGAAGAGTTCGAAGTTGTTGTCGGAAGGGGCGGGTCGTCCGCGGCGGAAATCGGTCGGTTGTTCTGCCATTTTAGTGGACGATCAACATGATGTAAGATACCGGAACCATTCCGACCGCGCAAAGCGCAAAAACGATCCACATCATCTGCTTGTGATATTTAGTGCCGCTCGCCCAGAAATCCACCAGAATAATCCGTACGCCGTTCAAGGCGTGGTAGAGGACCGCAGCGAACAATCCGACTTCGGAGACTTTGAAAAACGGGTTGTGGTATATCTCCATCATCTTGTTATAAACGTCCGGTCCCCAGCCGATCAGGATCGTGTCAACGATGTGGATCAATAAAAACAGCAGGACTCCCACGCCGGTCAGGCGATGAAAAATCCAGGACCATTGTCCTTCTTTTCCTCGATAAATCATGATAAGTTTTTTTGATTAAGTGATATTGAGCTGAAAAATGATACCAAAACTAAAATGGATAATCAATTCCGACAAAAAGCGCGGTGCCTTCATCGCTGAACCCAAGGTCAATCACGCCCACGACATTGGGGCGAACCACGGTGCGGAACCCCACGCCGGCCACATGGTGCAGTTCCGAAAGCATGAACTGGTCGGTTTCGTTGAATACGTCTCCCGCTTCGTAAAAAGGAGTCACTTCAAAATCGACGTTTACGTTAAACGCCTTGAGCGTGTAAAAACGGACGCGCTCTTCGATCGAGATCGTCGCTTTTTTGCGCTCCACGAACCGCGCGTCGCCAAACCCGCGCAAAGAATCTTTTCCGCCCAGCAGCGACTGCTCATAGAACGGCACGCCGGATCCGTCTTCGCCTTCGCCCAACAAGCGCCAGCCGGTCACGAGCCGGTTGTTCATCATGGGGTAGAACCCGCGCAGGTCCGCGCCCGCTCGGTGATACTTCGCGTCTCCTCCCATGTAGCGTCCCGCGATTTCGGAGAAGACGCTGAAATAGTGGCCGCTCACCGGAGCCATGGGCAGGTCGCGCGAATCGAAGGAGAGGGTGAAGCGCTGCGCCAGGATGGTTTTCGCGTCATCCGCGCCAATCACTTTGGGGCTGAGCGAAGAAATTTTCCGCAGCGAGTCGAGCGGCCCGTCCACGATGTTGGCTTGTCGGTACCGGTGCGATATCGTCGCGCGCATCACTCCGAGAAAGTTCACGCCCGTGTGGACCTGGAGGTGATTTTCGCGAAGCACATAGGTGGCCTGATCGTCTTCTTGAGTGTTCCGCCCCACCCCATAAAACCGGTTCGACCCTTCATATTGGTGGTTGAAATCGAATTTGAAATAAAACCAGTCGGAGAAAAACCTGGGGTCTTCGTAGCGTATCGCGCCGCGATGGTTCGATGCGAGCGCGTACGATCCAAGCGCGAAAAGTTGCGCGCCGGCCCGAGGATACCAGTAGTAGCGCAGCGTCGTCGTCATCTTAAAAATTTTGTTGTAGGTGATGGAGGGCGCGAAGATCTGGCGCACCACTTCCTTGTCATCGACGAACAGGAATACTGGCAGGAGGCCAACGGTGAGTCCCGAGTTCGGATCCGAAGACGGCGCGGGAAGGTACACTCGCGTTTTTCCCGGCGAAGCCGCGATCATGACGTTGATTAATCCTTGAAGTAATTTACCTCCCAGCGAATGGGCGCCGATGACCGCCTCCTTCGTTTCCTTCACCGCGGTTTGCGCGGTCTTCGCAACCGCTTTCTCGACGTGCGCCTCGATTTTCTTCATTTGCTGAACCGGATGTTTGATCGTCGTTTTTACGTTGCTTTTGATCTTGGACCCGGTCGACGGTTTTTTTACCGCGGGTTTTACCGCGGGCGGGGCGTTTGGCGCCGCGGATTGCGTTCCGGTTTTATCAGTCGTCGTTGATATTTCTATCGCGCCCGGAGGCGCTGGCTGCGCGCCTGGCTCTTCCGCCCGGCTGTTCAGGTCAACCGCAAAGGCGTAAGCCGTGTAGAGGAGGAGCAGGTATAGAAATTTTTTAAGCTTCATGTGTTGCCGCCGGAGGCGCCGAGCCGCCCACCGTTTCAACCGCGAAGAGCGCGAGCCCCAAAAACACCCAGAAAATTTCCGATATGCGCCTCAGGATAGCGACCGAAAGGCCCACCGGTTCTGATAGATTTAGAATGGAAAAAGTTAACACCATGGTTCCTTCCTGCGTGCCCGCTTTCCACGGAACGAAGAAAAAAAGCGAGCTCAGCAGCATGGAGAGCGTCGCGATTAAAATCGGAAAGAACCAATGCTCCTGCATGTTCAAACAGTAGAGCGCTATCCAAATGAAAAAAGTTTCTTCGGCCCACCCGATGGCGCAGAGTAAAACCGCGGCCGCTATCCGTCCGGGTTTGGAGCGGTAGGTTCCAATAATGTGTTCGTCAAGTCGAGTTAGTTTCATCACTTGGGTCGAAACCCAATCCCGCTCCGCTTCAATTTTTTGCAATAGCCACGAGACTGGTTTAAAGAGTCCGAACCGCTGAATCCAAGACAGGGAGAACAAGAAAACTCCAAGCCCTGCGAGGCCTAGGCCGCCCCACAACTTAACCTGATGTTCGACGTCCGCGTTGAAAAAAACGACGAGAAACCCGGCAGCGATCACGAGCCAGAACCCGAACAGGTTGCAAAATTTTAACACCACCACCGAAGCCGCCGAAGCGGTGAGGCTCGATTTTTCACGGATCGCTAGAGCTTTGAGGGGTTCGCCTCCAACCCGCGTCAGCGTGATGTAGTTTAGCGCTTCGCCTTCCAGCACCGTCCGGAAAAGTTTCCATAGGCCGATCTTGCGTCCTTCTTTCGCTAATATGAGCCGCCAAGCCAGGGTTTCCGTCACGAATCGAACGCTCACCACCAGGACCATGAGAAAAAATCCCCAACTGACCGAGTGAAGGTTTTGCGCGATGCGCCCAGGCCCCAGGCGATAAATCATCCAGGCCACGATGCCTAATCCGAAAAGGCCGAAGGCCTTTTCAAACTTAAGGATGAGGTTGTCCGAAACGGTGAATTTCACGAATTATTTTTTTGCGATGTAGACCAGCAGTAGAGTGTCGAAGATGCCCCAGATGAGCCAAAGGGCGAAAATAATGTCCAGTAAAATGAAAAAATTGGTCGAGAGGAATTCGCGCGCCTGGTTATAAGTTTCCTCAATGCGGCTCAACTTGATGTCCACGGTCTTGTAGAGCTCATCGATGTTGAACACTTTAGTCACGTCTTTATAAATCGTGCGCAGGTGCCAATCGGAATCGATTTTCGGAATGTTCGTCGAAACGTTGTAGAGCGAGTCGACGATTGAAATTTTATCTTTGCCAAAGCCGATCGCTTCCTGCGAAAACCTCTGGTAGTTCGAGGGAAAAAGCCAAAACTTGTAATAAGGCGGCAGGTTTTCAAGCAACTTCTGAGCGGTGTCGGTTTCGCTGTTCAAAACAAAATGATAGGAGCGCAGGCTCCAATATTGGGCATAAGTTAAGGCAATCAAATCCAAAATGGTGTCATATTCAGATGAGGAGATCACCGCGCCGAAGCGCTTGAGCAGGATGATCTGGTTTTCGTAATAGCCGAAATTCCCAAGCGGTTCGCGCTGGAACACGAAATCCGAGAGCATGTCGAAGTTCGGCTCGCCCGCCACCACGCCGTAGAGCGCCTTGTAATTTTTCCGGATGAAGGCGTCCGCATTTTCCACGTCGTCCGGGTTGAAAATGAATATGGGGAAAATGTCCGATTCCTTGAGGCGCATGTCGTAACTGTGGATCGCGAATTCCTCGGCTCGCGCGATCAAGTCAGCCACGCGGGATTGGCACCACTCGAGGATCGAGGTCTTGCCGATGGTGATTTTTTCTGTGTTGCATGAAATTTCCGCGCATTCGCTGACGTCCAAATCGGCAATGAAATTGATCTGGATGATGCCGGTACCGAAGCGGTATAAATGCGATTCCATCTGCGCCTTCGAAAAATTTTTCCCGCCGAGCGACAGCGCCGGC
>JANLTE010000218.1:0-3603 GCA_031362785.1 Elusimicrobiota bacterium | reverse complement strand
GTTGCGTTCGGCGCGTCGGGACTTACGCTATTTTCCGGATTCGGGCTGGGCACTCTCCTGATGCCGGCGTTCGCACTATTTTTCCCGATTGAGGCCGCGGTCGCGATGACCGCCATCGTGCATTTCTCAAATAATCTTTTTAAATTAGCGCTGATGGGCCGGCGCGCAAACCGCTCGGTCGTTTGGCGTTTCGGGGTACCGGCGCTGATAACTTCCATTATCGGCGCGGGACTTCTCGTGACCCTATCGCGCTGGGCGCCAGTGCTTGAATATTCTTTGGGCGGTCACGCGTTCTTCGTATCTCCCGTCAAATTAACGATGGCTTTCCTGATGATCGGGTTCGCGCTCTTCGAGGTCTTGCCTCGTTTTCAAGATTTTTCGGTGGATCCGCAATATTTGCCGGCCGGCGGGATCTTGAGCGGTTTTTTCGGCGGTTTGTCGGGCCATCAGGGCGCGTTGCGCAGCGTTTTTCTTTTGCGGAGCGGTTTATCGAAGGAAAGTTTCATTGGAACGGGAGTGGTCATCGCCTGCCTCGTGGATATCGGACGATTGAGCGTTTACGGCTCGCATCTAGTAGCCGTTCATTCCGAAAGCCAATGGCCACTCATCTTAGCCGCGATTTTATCCGCATTTATGGGCGCGTTCATCGGCAGCCGTTTCATCCACAAAGTGACGATGAAATGGATTCAAGCGATCGTTTCCATCCTTTTGATCGTTATAGCCGTCCTTCTCGGCGCCGGGATCGTTTAGCCCATCAGCGAAGGAAAAGCGCCCTCTCCGCCTCAATTTTAAATTGATATAATTTTTCAGCCCAAACAGGAGGGAATATGAGTTTAAAGATAGCGACGTTTAACGCCAACTCTTTGCGGGCGCGGCTCCAGATCGTGATCGATTGGCTCGCGAAGGAAAAACCTGATGTTCTGTGCATCCAGGAGACCAAAGTACAGGACGCGGACTTTCCCAAGGACGCGTTCACCAATGCCGGCTGGAACGTGGTGTTTCATGGCCAGAAAAGTTACAACGGCGTCGCGTTCGTCTCAAAAAAGCCCATCGAAAAGGTGGAGAAGCGCTTATATCCGGACGATCCGGAAGAGCCCGCCCGTTTCCTCGCCTGCGATTACGACGGCGTCCGCCTCGTCAACACCTACATCCCGCAGGGATACCTCATCGATTCGCCGAAGTATCAATACAAGCTGAAGTTTTACCAGGACCTGAAGAAGTACTTCGCCAGGACCCTCAAGCCAGCCGCGCCCGCGCTCTGGATGGGCGATTTAAACGTCGCGCCCACCGAAATCGATCTCGCGAGGCCCAAGCAAAATCAAGACCATGTCTGCTTCCACATCGACGCGAGGAACGCGCTGCAGGACACGATGGGCGGTTTATGGACCGATTTGTTCCGCGAGAAGGAAAAGGGCCCCGGCCACTACACCTTCTGGGATTACCGCCAGCCGCAGACGCTCGAGAAGAACCTGGGCTGGAGAATCGATTTCATCATGGGGACGCCGCCGATGAACAAGCGCTTGCAGAAGATTTGGGTGGATAAAGAGCCGCGTAAACTTGAAAAACCTTCCGACCATACTTTCCTAATTGCGGAATTTTCACCGAATTAATACAGCGAATATGTTTTGCAATCTGTAGATTTCATTAAATGGGAAAAAAGAAGCTAGCCACAGCAGTTCCAAACGATACAGCCTCAATCTCTCCATCTGTTAGCGGGCACAACAATTTGATCGTATGGATTGTCCTTGTAATATGCTTTGCATTGCCCTTCGTAATATATTTTCCCGCCCTCAAAGCACCGTTCGTCCTGGACGATATAGCTAAAATTGTTGAAAATCCAGATATTAAAGACGCCCAACATGTTTGGAAGCGATTAGTTTTCAAATACCAACAAAACGACGGAGCGATAACTCGTCGAAATGACCCATCCCGCCCGTTGGTTTACCTTAGCTTTTTCATCAATCATCAGTTGGGAGGAATCAGTCCTTATGTCTATCACCTAACCAATTTATTGTTCCATTCATTAAACGTTCTGCTCGTTTTCTTACTTGCCCGCGCGATTTTTATCAAAATGCTGCATTTCGATAACATTCTGCCTCCGATTCTCACCTCATTCATTTTTGCTATACACCCCGCCAACGCCTATGTTTCTCTTTATATTTTCAGCCGTTCCGATTCCATCGCATTACTTTTTTTCCTGACCTCTCTGCTTTGTTTTATTCGCCTCAGCGAAAAACCAAGTATATCTATTTTCGCGCTCTATCTATTTTCATTCGCGCTGGCTCTATTTTCAAAACAAAGCGCAATTACATTGCCTGCAATCGTGCTTATTTACGATTTTATTCTCTTATCAAATTTTAATCTTCGCAGCTTGGTTGATCGGAAAGCGCTGCATTTATCCCTTTGGGCTGTTGCTGTGGTGTATATTGGTTTTCGAATTCTTTTTTTTGGCGGGATTGGAGATTTAGAAGCGTTGGAAGTGTTTAATGGAGGCGCATATTTCATCACGCAACCCTATATCATTCTTAAATACCTCGGAATGCTAATGTGGCCCTTTGGATTTTCTTTTGAGCATAGCATTGAACCCTTTCAAAGCGTTCTTAACAGCAAAGTATTAATTCCGTCCTTAATCATTACAGCTTCCACTTTTGGAGTGATTTATATCGCGGTTAAGAAGCGAACGGAGCCGACAGCGCTGATTCTATTTTATTGGCTGTGGTTTTTGATCACGCTTTTGCCGACATCCAGCATTTTTCCAACCACTAGCACCCTCGTTGAAAATAGAATGTATTTTCCCAGCGTCGCGTTTAGTTTATTTGTATCTTCAACGGCATTGGCAATAAGCGGTTTCGGACAAAATAAAAAGAATATACCTTTAGTTTTATTTTCGGTAATTTATATTGCAGGCTTGTCGATATTATCATGGAAAAGAGGTTTGGTATATCGAGATCCGGTAAATCTATGGCAAGAAGTATTAGGTAAATATCCCAACCATTATCGTTCGGTGTATCATTTGGGGAAAATCTATGAGGAACGGAATGAATATAATTCGGCCATCGAATTTTATGGTAAGGCCATCGAAAAACGACCTGATTGGACGGATGCGTACAATAGCCTTGGCAATCTCTATTTTAGGTTGGGCCAATATGATCGGGCGTTACAGCTTTATTTAAATGCGATACAGAAAAACCCGGGGCGAGGCGATCTTTACAGCAATGTTGGCAGCTTATACTACCAATTAGGTCAATATCAAAAAGCATTGTCATATTATCTCAAAGCTTTGGAGTTTGACGGGGGATCTGTTACGTGTACAAATATCGGTAACGCGTATATGCAGATTAAGGATTATGTTAATGCGGAGAAATTTTATTTGAAAGCGATTGAAACCAACCAAAAAGACATTGACCCTTACATTAACCTTGGCGCACTTTATTACAGTACGAATCAATTGGCCAAGGCGGTCCTATTTTATGAACGTGCAGTGAACCTTAATCCGAATAATTCTCAAATATTTTCAAATTTGGGCGCGGTCTATTTCAAAATGAATAAAGCAAAGGAATCTCTTGAGGCATTTGAGCAAGCTCAGAAATTAGACCCTAATAA
>JANLTE010000211.1:0-3129 GCA_031362785.1 Elusimicrobiota bacterium | reverse complement strand
TGGTATGGATGGTTGAGAGAACAAGATGCCCGGTCATCGCGGCTTCGCAGGCGATGTGACCCGTTTCCTCGTCGCGGATTTCCCCCACCATGATCGTGTCGGGATCTTGGCGCAGAAATGCGCGGAGCGCAGCAGAAAAATCAAATTTTTTGCCTTCGCCTAAAGACAGATCGGGATTGACCTGAACCTGTATGACTCCTTCTAAATTGTACTCGACCGGGTTTTCTGCCGTTAATATTTTATCTTCAGGGTCGCGCACGGCTGCCAGGGCCGCCATGAGGGTAAACGATTTCCCCGAACCGGTTGGGCCGCAGACAAGAATGAGCCCATAGGGCTTCGCGAGCGCTTCTAAGAATCCGTCTTTGGTATCGGTCAAAAATCCGAGCTGATCGAGCGATAGTTTGGCGCCCGAACGGTCCAAAATGCGTAAAACCGCGCTTTCTCCCATAACGGTCGGGACAATGTTCACGCGAAATTCGTAGGGCTTGTTTTTGAGCTTAAGCGCGATGCGTCCGTCTTGCGGGATGCGGCGCTCGGTGATGTTCATGCCACCCATAATCTTAATTTTGGCAATGAGCGCGTTTCTGAAAGTGAAGGGGACCTTGAACGTGCTTTTGCGCAATGCTCCATCTACGCGGTAGCGTACACTTATCTTTTTTTCGAACGGCTCCACATGGATGTCAGACGCTCCCAGGCGTATTGCTTCGAGGATGATGGCGTTCATCAGCTTTTCAACCACGGGGGCCGATGCGCTGATTTGCATGATGTCTTCGACTTCGGACGCGGCTTTATCGATTTCTATCTGGCCTTCGGATCCCGGGGCGGAATCCAACCCTGCCAACAGCTCATCCGTCATCTCCTTTGCGTCTTCCGCGAACTCTTCTTGTGAAAGCTGTTTCTCTTGAGGAGTCTGCTCTTGTTCCTCGGTTGCTTCCTCGGAGCTAGGCTCCTCGTTGTGCACTTTACTGATCGCATTCATAATGTCGGAAGAAATCGCCAGATACGGCTTCGCCGTTATCCCGAATCGCATGCTGATGTCTTCTAAAACAAAACTGTCCGCGGGATTTTTCATAGCGAGCAGGATGGTCTCTTCTTCTTTGCTGAACGGGATGATAACTTTTTCTTTCGCGAATTCTTTAGGCAGGAGTTTGGCGACTTCGGCGTCCACTTCCATTTCGGCCAAATCAATCGTTGGGACGTCGTATTTTCTGGCGAGAGTGTTCAACACTTCATCTTTTGGGACCAACTTCAGGTCGATGATGGCCATAGGAGCGTCTTTACCGGTTTTATCGCATTCCTCCATGACCTTCTGGGCCGCGTCGGAATCGAAATACCCGCCTGTCGTGAAAAGCTCGCAGATCTCGCTGACGGTCGTGTCAGCCATTTGAAGTTTGGGAGAGAAGTTGAGGTTTGAACATTGTCTGAGTTTGTCTCATGACGATCAGGAAATTTACCACGCTTAATATAACCTGAAACCATTGGATTGTCAACCCCGAGGGGATTTTATATATTGAGCTGCGTAATGAACATGAAAAAGAAATTTAAAGTTGAGAAATCGGCGGGCGGATTAGTTACGGCGCTCCGCTCCGGAACGACTAAGATCCTGATGGTGGAGGTAAAGAACCTCTCGAGGGAGGTGGTCTGGACTTTTCCCAAAGGCCATCTGGAAAAGAATGAAACAAATGAACAGGCCGCTTTGCGCGAAGTGGAAGAAGAAACAGGATGGCTCTGTAAAATTACGCCGGACGGCAACCAAAATATATTTAAAAAAGTGCTTTACTGGTTTAATCGCGGCGAGAATTTAGTCAGAAAAGAAGTCGTGTGGTTTTTGATGAGCCCGATCCGAAAGACCGGAGGTAGAGATCCGGATGAAATTCGAAAGGTTAAGTGGATTGGTTTGGGCGAAGTGAAAAAAAAAGTAA
The DNA here is from genome assembly GCA_031362785.1 of Elusimicrobiota bacterium. GTDB lineage: Bacteria > Elusimicrobiota > Elusimicrobia > 2-02-FULL-39-32 > 2-02-FULL-39-32 > JANLTE01. The sequence goes on along the minus strand of JANLTE010000211.1, from coordinate 1,207 downwards.
AATATCCGTCCGACCGGAAACTTCTTAAAAAACTGGAAAGCCAGCTAGGCTAGAAGCGAATATCCCCCGTCTGCAATCAGAGTCTGCCCCACGATCCAGCGCGCGTCCTCCGAACATAAAAAAGTCACGATGCTGGCAATGTCGTTCGGGTGGCCAATGCGCCCGACCGGAGTTTTTGTCTTGGCGCTTTCAATCATTTCCTCGTGTCTTGGAATTTTCCTGAGCGATTGGGTTTCAGTCGTTCCGGCCATGACAACATTCACATTGATATTTTTGGGCGAGAGCTCAACGGCGAGGTAGCGGCTCAGGCATTCGATGCCCGACTTCGCCACGCCGACCGCGGAATAATGGGGCAAACAGCGCTGGGAGCCGTGACTTGAAATCGAAACGATTTTACCGTGGCGGCCTTCCATGAGCGGGGCGGCCAGCTGCGCGCTGTAAAGCAGCGAGCGCACATTGATGTCTTGAGATCGTTGCCACTCATCAAGCGAAATTTCCATCGCGGGCTTCAAGTCGCCCGTAGCGGCGTTGTGGATTAAAAAATCGAGCGCGCCATACTCCCTGCGGATCTGCTCAAAAACGCCCTTCACCATTTCTTCGTTGCCCATGTTCACGCGGTGAGGGGTCACCTTCACGCCGAAACTGCGGAGGTGCTTTTGCGCCGTATCCGCGTCTCCCCGGCTGCGCAAATAAGTGAAAACGATGTGCGCTCCGCGTTCGGCGAACTTCTCCGCGATGGCCAGACCGATCCCGCGGGTCGCCCCGCTGATGAACGCCACCCTGTCGTGAAAGGGCTTCCGTCGTTCGTTAATTTTCACTTTTATCTTCTCTCATTTCGTCAAATTATTGAAAGTGCCCGGCATCCGCAAAAGAGTACCATATTTCTGAATCGGGCGGCAATTTTGTAAGATATCGGCGATGAAAAAATACGAATGCGTCATCGGACTTGAAGTTCACGTCCAGATTAAAACTGAGAGCAAACTTTTCTGCTCCTGCCCGACGAAGTTCGGAGAGATTCCGAACACCAACATCTGCCCCATCTGCTGCGGATATCCGGGTGTTTTACCGGTACCCAACAAGAAAGCGGTAGAGTTCCTGGTGAAGACGGGCCTGGCGCTCGGCTGTTCCATCAACCTCGAATCGGTTTTCGCGCGCAAGCAATATTTTTATCCGGACCTTCCGAAGAATTATCAGATTTCGCAGTACG
>JANLTE010000159.1:0-6700 GCA_031362785.1 Elusimicrobiota bacterium | reverse complement strand
GAGGCACCACTCAAAGCGGCAAGACCTCGATCGGCAAAAAATGCGTCTTCATGGCCTACTCTCACGTGGCGCACGACTGCGTGATCGAGGACGAAGTGATTTTAGCCAACAGCGTCGCCATCGCTGGCCACGTTCAAATCGGCGCTTGCACCGTGGTGGGGGGATTAAGCGGAGTGCACCAATTCGTGCGCATCGGAAAACATGCCATGATAGGAGCGGGCTCCATGGTCCCGCAGGACGTACCTCCCTTTTGCACTGTGTGGGGCGATAGGGCTAAAATTGTGGGCTTAAATCTAGAGGGATTGCGTCGGAGACACTATCCGAAAGGGGTCATCGATTCGCTTAAAAAAATCTATCGGGAGGTCTTTTTTTCTAAAAATAATTTAAAGCAAACCCTTCGAAGCCTTTCCGCTAACAAAAAACTCTCGGACGAAGCGCGCGAATTTCTCTCCTTCATAAAGAACTCGGAACGAGGAATTTGTCGCCCCAGGCAAAAAGCCGAATTGAGCGCCTCCCAAACCTGGTGAAGTTCTTCTCATCAAAATCCACGAAACCAGCCGAACCCGACGTTCCTTTGGACTCGGCGCCCATCGGCCTGATCGCTGGAAAAGGCAAGTTCCCTCTCCTGTTCGCGCAGGAAGCTAAAAAAAACGGTAAAGTCCTGGTCGTCATCGCGCTCAAAGACGAAATGAACGAAAACTTAGCGCCCTACGCCAAGGCCATCCATGAAATTCCGGTTGGCAAATTAGACTCCGTCATCCAGGCGCTTAAAAAAGAAGGGGTCCAACAAGTCGCCATGGTTGGGAAAGTCGAGCACGTTAAAATATTCTCGGATATCGTTCCGGATTTCCGAACGGCGCAACTGCTCCTCAAAATTAAGGACCGCCGCGCCGATTCCATTTTGGGAAGCGTGGCTGACGAGTTTAAAAAGGACGGGATCACTCTCTTGCCTTCCATCATGTTCTTGAAACATCTCGTGCCTGGTCCTGGACATCTCACGAAACGCAAATTAAATGAATCCGAAGAAAGAAACGTATTATTCGGCATTGAAATGGCGAAATCCCTGGCCGCGATGGACTGCGGCCAGACCGTCGTCGTTAAGAGGCGGACCCTATTGGCCGTAGAAGCGATCGAAGGGACCGATGAATGCATCCGCCGAGGGGCGCAATGGGGCGGGGAGGAAGTGATCGTGGTTAAAAGCGCCAAGCCCAATCAGGATTTAAGGTTCGATGTGCCGGTCATTGGCATGAATACAATAAAAACAATGCTCGAAGTGAAATCCAAAGTTTTAGCGATCGAAGCCCATCGCTCGCTTTTCCTTGAAAAAGACGAATGCGTGGCGCTCGCCGAAAAAAATGGAATCTCCATATCCGCCTGGGAACGAAAATAATGGATGCAAAAAGAAAAATCTCCATAGGGGTGATCGGAGTCGGTCACCTGGGCCAGCACCATGTGAGACATTTATCGCAAATTCCTGAAGCAAACCTTGCGGGCGTTTGCGACATGGACATGAAAAGGGCCGAAAAATTCGGCAGAGATTGCGAAACGAAGGCGTTCCGAGACTACAGGGAACTGCTCGGTCATGTTGAATCGGTTGTTATCGCCGTGCCCACGCCTAACCATTACGAAATCGGGAAAGATTGCCTTGAAAGCGGAATTCACTGCTTGATCGAAAAACCGCTCTGCGACCGGGTCGAACAGGCCGAAGAACTGATCCGCATCGCGCAGGAAAAAAACCTGATCCTTCAGGTGGGACACGTGGAGCGCTTTAATTCCGCGGTCCTGGCCGCCCACCCTTACGTCCGCGAACCCAAGTTCATCGAAGTGAACCGCTTGGGGCCGTTCGACCCGCGAGTATCGCATATCGGCGTCGTGCTCGACCTCATGATCCATGACTTGGACATCGTGCTCTCCCTCGTGAAATCCGAAATTAAAAGTCTCGAAGCGTTCGGCGCGAAAGTTTTGACCGACCACGAAGACATCGCGAAGTGCCGGCTTCGTTTTCATAACGGGTGCATCGTCGATCTTTCCGCATCCAGGATTTCACTTGAGCAGTACCGCAAGATCCGCATTTTTCAGTCCGACGCCTACCTCTCCATCGATTACGCGCGCAAGGACCTCAAGGTCTATCGCCGAAAAACCGCAAAGGTTAAAAGTTTTTCTGATATCGAAATCATCAAGCCTTCCTTAAAAAAAGATGACGCGCTGAACCTCGAGCTCAGGGACTTCATCGAGTGCGTGCGGGAGGGCAAAAGGCCTCTGGTCTCCGGAGAACATGGCAGGGACGCGTTAATTTTAGGTCTTGAAATTCTGGACCAGCTCCATCTGCACGAACTACCATCCGACATCGGCCCTTTAGGCAACGCCTGAGGCCGTCCGTGAACTTTCGAAATCCATGAGCAGAGTTCTAATTTCTGCCGGCGATTATTCCGCCGACATTCACGGCGAAAGCCTGATCCGTGAAATGCGAAAGATGGACCCGACGCTTCACGTCACAGCGCTCGGTGGCGTTAAGTTAAAAAAAGTGGCCGACGAATTTCTAAAAGACATGGTGGACCTGGACGTCTCCGGATTCTCCCAACCCTTCAAACAGTTCTTCAATTTAAAGAACATCCTCCAAAAAATTATTTTTTCCCGACTCACTCCTCAAAATATTGACGCGGTAATTTTAATTGATTATTACGGTTTTAACGTCCACATCGCCGCGCGCGCGAAGAAAAACAATGTTCCCGTTTTTTATTTCGTGAGTCCACAGGTTTGGGCGAGCCGCCGCTGGCGCATCCAGCGGCTCAAAAAATTTGTCACGAAGATGCTCGTTATCTTTCCGTTCGAAGAAAACATATATAAGGAAGCAGGAGTGCCGGTGGAGTTTGTGGGACACCCGCTCATGGAAACCATTTCAGAAGCGCCCGAGTGGAAGAATTTGGAATCGGCCGGAGCGAAAGCAAAAATCCGGATCGGCCTCATGCCTGGGTCGCGCCTCCGAGAACTGACTCGCCACATTCCCATTATGTTGAGAACTTGCGCGCACCTTAAGCAGAAATTTCCGAACCTCGGCGCGTCGCTTTTCGCGGTCGAGGCGATATCTGATCAAGTTTATACGGAATTGATTCGATCCTCAAGTCCGCCGCAGGAGGGGCCAGGAGTCGTTCCGAATATAGTTCGTGAATCGGAATACCGCTTTCGCACGGATCTAACGCTTTGCCTCACGGCCTCGGGCACCGCCACGCTCGAAAACGCGCTGCTCGGAGTCCCGATGGTCGTGATTTACCAAACCTCCTGGCTCACTTACTGGGTCGCCAAACAGCTGATTCAGGTGCCCTATATATCGATGGCAAACATTCTGTTGGGGAAGCAAGTCGTGCCCGAGCTTATTCAAAATGGCGCTGACCCAAAAAAAATTGCAGACTTGATCGGCGGATATTTTATGAATCCGGATTTGCTTGAAAGCATGCATCGCGAACTGATAGAATTGAGAAGGAAATTGGGCCCTCCGGGCGCCTACATGCGAACCGCCCAATCCATCCTGGCTCACATCTCAAAAAAATCATGATGCTCAAGAGACTGCTGCGCTACATCGACCCCTATTTGCCTCGTTTCATTCAGGCTGGCGTCTGCATGATCGGAGTGGCGCTGCTCACGACCTCTCTGGTCTGGATCATCCGCACGGTGGTGGACGAAGTGTTGATCGCAAAAGACATTTCGAAGCTTCTCATGGTTACGCTCGCGGTCCCAGTGATTTACGCGCTGAAGGGAGTGCTCTCCTACATCCAAAACTATTTAATGAATTACATCAGCCAAGCGATCGTTCGCGACATCCGGCTTGAACTTTTTTCGCACCTGCAAAAACTCTCCCTCGATTATTTCCATAGAAATTCGACTGGCCACATCATGAGCCGCGTCACCAATGACACGACGACGCTCCAAAACTCCATCGGCTATGTTCCCGTGCAGCTCCTCAGGGACGGCCTGACCGTTGTTTTTTTAACCGCGAGCATCTTTTACCTCCACTGGAAATTCGCCCTCATCACGCTTTGTATTTTGCCCGTCGCCATGATTCCCATCACGGTGCTGGGTGGAAAAATGCGGAAATCGGGCAAGCAGATAGCGGTTCGAATGGCCGACCTTTTCATGTCGATCCAGGAAGGCATTACCGGAAACGCGATCACTAAAATTTTTTCAAAGGAACGACAGGAAATCGGGCGGTTCCAGAAAGAAAACGAAAGCTACTATTCCACGACCATGCGCTGGGTGAGGGCGGACGTTTTGGGCGCTCCCATCATGGAGTTTATCGGTTCGATCGCAGCCGTTTTCCTGTTGTGGTACGGCGGGCGCGACGTCATCAACGGCGTTTGGACCACGGGCAGTTTTTTTTCGTTCCTGGGCGCTTCAATTTCGGCTTACAAACCCGTCAAGGAATTTACCGGAGTCAACTCACGAATTCAGCAAGGACTGGCCTGCGCGGAACGCATATTTGAGGTGTTAGATGAAAAGCCTTCGGTCATAGAGTCTGCCGGAGCGGAGACTTTACCCCCTTTTAAACAGAGCATTGAATATCGCCAGGTCGCTTTCGCGTACGAGGCGGAAAGAAAAGTTTTGGACGGGATGAATTTAACGATTCGCTCAGGAGAAGTGGTCGCCATCGTGGGGCCGTCGGGTTCGGGCAAAAGCACGCTCACCCAACTGCTGCCGAGACTGTTCGATCCGCAGCAGGGGCAAATTTTGATTGACGGCATCGACATTCGAGGCGTCACGCTTGAATCTTTACGCCGCCAGATCGCCATGGTTACGCAAGATACTTTTCTCTTTAATGAATCCGTAAAGTACAATCTGGCCTACGGCCGGGCTTACGCGCTCGATGAGGTTTCGCAAGCAGACGTTGAAAACGCGGCGCGGATCGCCAACGCCCACGATTTCATCACGCAAATGCCGCGAGGTTACGACACGGTGATCGGAGAACGCGGAGTGAGGTTATCGGGAGGGCAGCGCCAGAGGCTTTCGATCGCCCGCGCGGTGCTCAAGAACCCTCCTATTTTAATTTTGGACGAAGCGACTTCCGCGCTCGATAACGAATCAGAGCGGCAGGTGCAGGAAGCGCTGGAACGGCTCATGAAAGACCGGACCGTGCTGGTGGTGGCGCACCGACTCTCGACGGTTCGCAAAGCCGACCGCATCATCGTTTTGGAAAACGGAATGATCGTGGAAGACGGACAACATCAATCGTTGCTCGAGAAGTCAGGGCTTTACCGCCGGCTCTACGAAACCGAAATCACAGTTCACTCCTGATGACCTCCATTCTTTTCTGGTCCGCTCTCGCGTTCATCACAACCCTCGCAGGGTCCGGTCTCCTTCTCGTAAAACGAGACTGGGCGAAGAAAAACATCTGGCGAATACTGGCGCTCGTATCGGGAATTTTACTTGGAGTATCCTTCATCCACATTCTGCCCGAAGCCAACGACTTGTCTCCCCGGTTGGCCGGGATCGGGGTCCTCACATCATTCCTTCTGATCTTTACGGTAGAGAGCTTCACGATGATGCATAGCTGCCTCGAATTCGCGGAGGACTGCCATGTTCACATCGTCAGCTGGACCGCTCTGGCCGCGCTCTCGCTGCACGCGTTAATCGACGGACTCGCCATCGCGATCGCTTTCCAAAAAAATCCGCTGTTGGGCCAAGCTGTCGCGACCGCCATCCTTTTCCACAAGTTTACCGATGGGTTAACGCTTACCGGACTCTTGATCAGCACGGATCAGCCGAAGGAAAAATATTTATTCACGGTCATTATTTTGGCGCTGGCAACTCCCGCCGGAGCGCTCTTGTTCCATCCGTTTGCCGCCGGACTTTCAGATTCTTTCATGGGCTGGACGCTCGGGTTCATCGCGGGAACCTTTCTGTATGTCGGAGCCGCCGATATTTTGCCGCGCCTCCACAAAGCGCGGGACCTTTACTGCTGGGGGTCATTCGCTCTCGGCCTGTTATTGGGCGGGTTGAGGTTTCACTAAATGAAAATAGTGGTTAACGGAAAGGAGGCGGAAGTGGCTCAAAACATAACGCTCAAAGATTTACTGGACGACATGCAGATTAAGCCGGAACTGGTCGCCTGCGAACTCAATTTAAAAATCGTCCGGCGCAAAGACGCGCCCGAGCAAAAACTCTCCGAAGGCGATCAGATTGAAATTTTACAGATGATCGGCGGCGGATAAGGAACTATTCAGAAGTAGCGATTTCTTGAACGAGGAAATATGAAACAAAATAAACCATTTATAATCGCAGGAAAGGAATATCGGTCCAGGCTGATCACCGGAACCGGAAAATATAAGACGCTGGAACTGATGACCGAAGCGCTTCTGGCATCGGGTTCGCCCATGGTCACTGTCGCGCTCCGGCGGGTGGATTTAACCAACCGCGACCCCCAATCGTTTTATCGGGCGATTCCAAAAGGAATGGAAATCCTGCCCAACACCGCGGGCTGCTATACTTTGGAAGACGCGCTCCGCACCGCGCGGCTCGCCAAAGAAATCATGGAAGAGGAACACCCTTTAATTAAACTTGAGATTCTTGGCGACCCCAAAAGCCTTCTGCCGGACACCTCTGAGCTTTTAGATGCGACAAAGATTTTAGTCAAAGAAGGATTTAAAGTACTTCCTTATACTAATGATGACCCCATTATGGCTAAAAAATTGGAGGAGGCCGGAGCAAG
>JANLTE010000156.1:0-11666 GCA_031362785.1 Elusimicrobiota bacterium | reverse complement strand
ATCGATAACCTTGATTCCGGTTTCAAAAATTTGCGGCGTGGTTTCCTGCTCGGCGAAAGAGGGAGGCAATCGGTGGATGGGGGATGACTGATCGGATTTGATCTCTCCCATGTAGTCCACCGGCTCACCCAATACGTTCATAAGCCGTCCAAGGCAGGCATTCCCGACGGGCACCGTAAGGGGAGCGCCAGAATCTTCCACGGCCAAGCCGCGACGTAAACCGTCGGTGGCGCCCAAAGCGATCGTGCGAACCATGTTGTCGCCCAAATGCTGCGCCACTTCAACCGTAACATTACCCTCTCCGTTTTTAACGCCCTCTTTTTTAATCCGGAGCGCGTTCAAAATTTTCGGCAAACTGCCAGATGCGAATTCCACATCGACTACGGGGCCGATGACCTGCACTACTTTTCCTAAATTCATGCCGCTTCCTCCAGTTTCTATCTTTTGTAATTTAAGCGGGGCCAAAAGCGCCGCTTTTATTTTTATCTAAATCAGTTCTTAAGCGCTTCGGCGCCGCCCACCAGCGCCGCGATTTCGCGCGTGATGATCGCCTGGCGCTGGCGGTTCAACTTTAAAGTCAGCATGTCGATCAGATCTCGGGCGTTTTTGGTAGCGGAATCCATGGCAGCCATCCGCGCGCCCAGTTCCGCCGCGAACGACTCCAGCAGGACGCGATAAATCTGAGACTTCACATAGCGCGGAAGGAGCGCTTCGAGCAGCTGGTCTTGAGACGGCTCGTACAAAAATCCGATCTTCTGGTCGTTCGAGATCTCCGAATTTTGCGGCCGAGCGATCGGGAGGAGACGTTCGAAAGTGAGCTTCTGCTGAATGACAGACTTAAATTCATTGTAAATCACGACCACTTCCGAAAGTTTCTCTTTCAAATAAAGCTCGATCAAGTCCCTGCCGATCAGTTCGGCGTGAATGTAGGAAAGTTGGTTAAAAATCTGGGTATATTCGCCGCTCAGGGGATACCCTGAGCGTTTAAAGAAATCTCGTCCTTTGCGGCCCACGACGAAAAACCGAATGTCTTTCTCGGGATTGTCGCGAACGTACTCGGCCGCTTTTCTGACTAAATTGGTATTGAACGACCCGCAAAGCCCCTTGTCGGAGGTCACCAGGAGCAGAGCCACTGAATTGGATTGGTTCGTTTCAAGGAGCGGGTGAGGCGCTTGAACTGCCAACTTGTCGCCGGACGCCAAGCGCCGGGAGAGGTCTTTCAATAGCTCGTTCATGCCGATGGCGAAAGGCCGGGCGGATAGAATCCGGCTTTGCGCGCGGCGGAGGCGGGCCGCGGACACCATCTTCATGGCCTTGGTGATCTGCTGCGTCGACTTAACCGTTTTGATCTTCTTTCTATATTCTCGTAACGATGCCATTTTATACCTTTGCCGCCTGCGCTTCCAAAACCTTTACGTAATCGCGGATGCCTTCCTCTGGGGTGAACTTGCATTTGAAGCCAAGCTCTTTTGCGGCTAACGAGGTATCGGCCTGAGTTTCATCCTGATAGAAATTGTAGGGGTTGTCGAAATAGTCGGTCGGCTTATTTTTGCCGAGCGTTTTGTTAATGACTTCGATCACCTGATTAAACGAAGTGCGCGCTCCGGTGCCTACATTGAACGCGCCGCTTCCCTTGTACTCGGCGGCAGTGAGGTTGGCCAGCACCACATCCTTCACATAAATGAAATCGCGGAACTGTTCGCCCCATTTGAAAACGCGCGGAGACTGGTTTGCCGATATCTGCTTATAGAGTTGGTAGACCATGCTCGCCGCTTTGATTTTGTGAACTTCGCCTGGGCCGTAAACGTTAAAGTATCGTAATCCTACGGCGGAAAAATCCCGATGTTTCGCGCAAAACGCTTTTGCGGTCTTTTCCATTTCCACTTTACTCTCGCCGTAAATATTGGCGGGCGCCGGTGTGTCGGTCTCCTTCATGGGGACTTTGCCCTTTCCGTAGGTGGCAGCGCTCGATGCGTAAACCACTTTTTTACATCCCGTGCGCTCGGCGTATTCTAAAATTTTACAAAACGCATCGACGTTGGTCGAAAACATGAGCTTTGAATCGGTGACCGTGGTGTCGGTGACGGCCGCCTGATGGTAAATCGCGTCGAACTTTCCGAGCGAGTCGAAATTGAACCCCACGATGTCGCCTTTCACGAACTCGCCCTTGAAACCTTTCAAGTTCTCCATCGAACCGGGGGAGAGATTGCAGAGCCCCGTCACGGAGTGCTTTTTGGCAAGCTCGAGGGCCAGGTTCGACCCGATTAAACCGGACGCTCCGGTGACAAGCGCTCGCATTTTATTCGGCCGCGGGTTTGAAGTTCGCTTTAAAATCTTCGATGACCTGATTGATTTTAGTTTTGAGCGGGTCGGATAGAATTTTTTTCTCGCGAATTTCGGTCATGATGTCGGAGTATTTTTGCTCCACATAAGCCAGAAACTCCTTTTCGAACTGGCGGATGGAAGTCGCGGGTAAATCGTCCAACGAGCCGTTGATGCCGGCGTAAATCAACAAAACCTGTTTTTCAAAGGGCATGGGCTGATATTGGTCCTGTTTCAAAAGCTCGATCATCCGTTCGCCGCGCGCCAGCTGCTGCTTGGACGATTTGTCCAAGTCCGAGCCGAACGAAGCGAAGGCCGCCAACTCGTTATATTGCGCAAGGTCCAAACGGAGCCGTCCCGCAACCTGCTTCATGGCTTTGGTCTGAGCGTTACCGCCCACGCGCGAAACCGAAAGCCCCACGTTCACGGCCGGACGAACGCCTGAGAAAAACAATCCCGATTCCAGATAAATCTGGCCGTCGGTAATGGAAATCACATTGGTCGGGATGTACGCCGACACGTCGCCGGCTTGAGTTTCAATGATCGGCAAAGCCGTTAACGAACCGCTGCCGTTTTTCTCGCTCAACTTGCATGCGCGCTCGAGCAAACGCGAGTGGAGATAAAACACGTCGCCCGGATAAGCCTCGCGGCCCGGAGGACGGCGGAGCAGGAGCGATATTTGGCGATAGGCCTGCGCGTGCTTCGATAAATCGTCATAAATGCAAAGCGCGTGCTTGCCCTGCCACAAAAATTCTTCGCCGAAGGTGCAGCCCGAATAGGGCGCGATGTATTGAAGCGGCGCGGGATCTGAAGCGGTGGAGCTCACCACGATCGTGTAATCCATGGCGCCATGGTCTTCGAGCTTTTGCACCACTTGAGCCACGGTCGACTGCTTCTGGCCGATAGCGACATAAATACAGATCACGCCCTGACCTTTTTGATTGATGATAGTGTCGATCGCGATCGCTGTTTTTCCGGTCTGGCGGTCGCCGATAATCAGCTCGCGCTGGCCGCGTCCGATGGGAATCATGGCGTCGATCGCTTTGATACCGGTCTGCAAAGGTTCCTTTACGGGCTGGCGCTCGATGACTCCGGTCGCAATCACTTCGATCGGGCGGGAATTCGAAGCCTTAATCGGCCCCTTACCGTCTATGGGTTGACCGAGCGGATTCACCACGCGGCCGATGAGTTCGGGCCCGGTAGGAACGCTCATGATTTTTCCGGTGCGCTTCACCTCGTCGCCTTCCTTAATAAGCGAAGCGTCGCCTAAAAGCACGCAACCCACGCTCTCGCGCTCCAAATTTAGAACCATTCCCGACACGCCGTGGGGAAAACTGAGCAACTCACCCGCGATGGCGTTCTCGAGACCCCAGATGCGGGCGATGCCGTCGCCGGTTTGCAAAACGTAGCCCACCTCTTTTAATTCGGTGCGCGCGTCGAACCCTTCGATTTGTTTTTTTAATACGCTCGTAATTTCTTCCGGTCTAATAGCCATGTTCAAACCTCAGCTTCATATTTTTAATTTGCGTTGCCAAACTATTGTCAATGACCGTGTCGCCCGCTTTTACCACTACTCCCGCCAAAAGTTCGGGGTGAACAGTATTTTCAATCATTACTCTCTTGTCAAAAATTTTGGAAAGTTTGGACTCCATTTCCTTTTTTGATTTATCGTCCAGCGCCACCGCCGAGCGCACCTGCGCCTTGATGGAGTTTTTAGACTCATCCACCAGGTTTTCAAAGTCCGCCAAGATGAAAGGGAGGATATCCATTCGCTTCTTGGAGATCAGGAGGTTTATGAAATTCACAGTAAGCGAAGAAAACTTCTTGCCCGAAAACTCCATCGCGGAGGCCAGAACCGATTTTTTTTGATCCGCGGGCAGGAGCGCGTGAGCCATCACTCGAGCCAGCTCCTGATCCGTGCGCGCGAGGTTGCTGATCTGCTTTAACTCGCTCAGCACGCCGTCAGTGGCGACCTTACTTTGCGCCGCAACGGCGTAGAACAGCGCGGCCGCGTAGCGTCGGGTGGCTGCGGTATCTTTCATCGCTATCCTTTAATGGACTTTTTTGGGCGCGTCCAGGCTTTGAATGAAATCTTGAATGAATTTCTCCTGAACTTTGCGGTCCACATTTTGATGGAGCAGTTTTTCGGTCATTTGGATCGAAAGCTCGCCCACTTCCTTGCGCAGCTCCACCACCAAACGATCTTTTTCCGCCTCAAGCTGCTGCCGGGTTTTATCGGTCATCTTCCGCGACTCGTATTCCGCGTCTTTCAATATCGCCTCGCGCGTTGCCAGGCCTTTCTGCTCCGCTTCGTGCAGCAGCGCTCTCGCCCTCTGCTCGATTTCGGAAAGCTGCCGTTCGTATTCGACCTTTAGCCTTTCCATCTCTTCGCGGTTTGCTTTGGCGCTTTCGACTTCGAGGCGAATTTTCTCCTCGCGGTCGTCCAGGACTTTCAGCAACGGACCCCAGGCCACTTTTTTAAGGACGAGCACCATCGTAAGAAAGGTGACCAGGGTCCAGAACATAAGCCCTATGTCCGGTTTTAAAAGGTTCTCCATAACGGGTTATCCTTTAATTTATATTTTTCCTTACTTATGCGCTTCAGCGGACTGCGCTTCGGCGGAACCTGCGGAGCCCTTCGGAAGCCCGAGGTTCAACGCGACCAGCAGACAAATGACGAGCGCGAAAAAACCCAACCCTTCGATGAGCGCGGCGGGGATGATCATGGAAGTTCGGAGCACGCCTGCGGCTTCCGGCTGACGGGCCGTTCCTTCCAAAGCGGCGCTTGCCAAACGGGCAATGCCGAACGAGGCCGCCACCAAACACAAACCTGCACCCAACCCTGCGCCTAAATAACCTAATCCTAAGTAGAGCATTTCACTTCCTCCTTTTTAGTTTAATGAGAATGAACGGCGGCGCCCACGAAAAGCGCAGTTAAAAACGTGAAAATAAACGCTTGGAGCGGGACCACGATCACGAGCTCCAAAAGTCCGATGAAAAGCGACATCACTACCGACAAGGGCGCGGTCGCAAGGCCGATCCAGGCGTTCATCGCTCCGAAAATAAAAATTAAACCCAAAAACGCAAGCACGACGATGTGACCCGCGATCATGTTCATGAACAGACGAATGGAGAGCGCGAAAGTCTTAGTGAGAAAACCGATGATCTCAATGGGAAACATGATGGGAATCAGCCAGCCCGGCAATCCGGAGGGAACGATGCTTTTAACATAATGTCCGACGCCGTGTTCGCGGATGCCGGCGATGTGAATCAGAAAAAAAGTGCAGATGGAAAGCGTTGCGGTGACCCCGATGTTGCCGGTCGCGGTGGAAGCGCCCGGCACGAGCCCGACCAGGTTACAGGTCAAAATAAAAAAGAAAAGCGTCAGGAAGTAATGAAGGTATTTTTCGCCGGCGTGACCTAAGGCGGGGTAAACGACCTCGTCCCGAATGAACACGATCATGACTTCAAGCAGCAAATGGACGCGACGGTTTTTCCGCGCCAGGGTCAAAATCAAAAGCAATAACACTGACGAAACCCAGAGCATGAGCAGGTGCTTTGTCACAAAAAGCTGGTTCTGCCCCACTGTCAAAGAAAACAAGTGGTGATCCAGAATATGGTGCTCGAGGATATGCTTAAAATCCATTTAAGAAATCCGCTTAGGCAGGAAATCAAACTCTAAAAACATGAGGATCATAGTCGCAAAAACGAGCGTAAGGAGAGTCGACAAAAAATCGAACGACGAGTTCCGAAAAACCAAAAATGCCGTCGCCGCTAGGACCAGCAGCCGAGCTAAAATTCCGGCAGACCAGGTCGTAAAAAAAATCCCGCTTGATTTTTGAAAGGACCAATAGAGCGAAAGAAAGCTTAAAATCGCGTTGATGGCGGAGAGAACGATGCCGAGCAGGATGCCGTTCCGGATTGCGGGAGAAAATTGGAGCAAAAGCGCCACCAAAACCATGACGCCTGAAATGCCGAGCATGAGCGAAACCGCATAAAAAATTCTATTCGTCCTCATTTGACTTCAATCCCTTGAGTTGATAAATAAAACCGGCAAACCCGGCAATCAGTCCGACTGAAAATCCGCCTAAAGTGAACCAGGGCAGCGTTTCGAACCTGCGGTCGATGTAAAACCCCACGAAAAACCCTAAGAGCACTGAAACCGCCAACTGCAAGCCCAGCCCCAGATACCGCTCCGCATCGGGAGACATCCATTTCTTCATAGGGTGGCCAACTTGATCTATATAATATTAAGGAAGGATTTCTTAAAAATGAGCCTAAATTTTACAAAAATCGCGCGCGGGTGGCAAGCGGGTCCGATTCTCGATTTCATTTCATAGGAGGGGGGATAAAATTCGGGCCGCTCCTTCAACGAGCGAACGGGTGAAAGTCTGGCGACGGAGGGAGTCCAGATGAACCTCTATCGATTGAGCGGTACTTTCCTCAAAACCGGCAATTAAATCGCGGGAGGCCTGCCGATCGTAAATCAGAAGGCTCGATTCGAAATTGATCAAAAAACTTCGGTTATCCATGTTGGCGGAACCCACCAGGGCCGCCTTATCATCGATCGTCACCACTTTGGCGTGAATGAAGCGTTTGTTGTTTTCGTATATGCGCACGCCGCTTTCAAGGAGCTCGCGATACCAGCTCCGCCCGGCATAGAGGGTTATCAGCTGATCAGATAATCTCGGCAATAAAATTTCCACTAGAAGACCTCGCCTTGCCGCGCTCTGGAGCGCCAGTACCACCGCCGGCGTTGGTATGAAATAGGGCGTCGTCATCGTGATTCGCTCGTGCGCCGAGTAAAGCGCGGTCACCAATAACATCTGCAAAACGTTCTCTTTTGTCTCAGGGGTCGTGGGAATGAATTGAATCCGGGCGGCGCCATCAGCGACTTTTGACGGGTAATAGTTCGCCTTGTCCAAGTGCTTGCCGGATGAAAACTGCCAGTCCTCCACAAAAACGCTTTGCACGTAATTGACCGCCGGCCCTTCAATTTGAACATTGGTCTCCCGCCAGGAAATCAGCTTGCGCCGCCAAGCCGTGACGTCATTGGCAACATTTTGGCTGCCCATAAACGCGATTTTTCCATCAATGACAGCGATTTTACGATGATTTCTTAACTGGAATCCCCAAGGTGAATGAATTTTTAAGGGATGAAAAAACACGACTTGAACTCCCGCCTCTTTCATGGGCCTCATCCACTTTTCGCCGAGCCTGAACGATCCGATTGCGTCGACTAAAAGCCGGCACTCGACCCCGCGGAACGCAGCATCGATTAAGAGCCCGGCGTACAGAAGCCCTTTATCATCGGGATCAAAAATATAATATTCCAGGTGCACATGATGGCTCGCATTTTTAATCGCGCGAACGATCGCTGCGTCGGTCTCGGACGCCTCGTGATAAACGGTGATGCGGTTGCCGCAGGATGCGGGGAAGCCCGAGAAATGAGCCGCTATTTTTTCGAGCTCAGCCAGTTCGGAATCGATTTTTAACGGGCTCGCCGGTTCATGATCGATTTGACTGCCCGCCTGACTCTGAAAATGCAAGGGCTTGCTGCTGCGTCTTCTACGGTAGCGCCGGTAACCCACCATTAGAAAAAAGAACAGCCCCAAGTAGGGAAGAAAGAAGAATGCCAGGATCCAGGACAGAGTTACCGCCGGTTCTTTTTTTTGGCTGACGACATAGACCGAAAAACCGGCAGCAAGCCCCAAGAAAACGAGCGTCGCGAGGTTAGGGAGAGTCATGAACTCAACAAGTGGTAATCGTTTTGCCGAACGGGCCCCCGAAATTTTGGTGCTGGCGCATGATGCAGTCGTTCATTATGACTTTCAATCCCGCTGCGGCAGCCGTCTCAAATGCGAGGTAATGCTCAACGCCGTCCTGCATCCAAATCGCCTTCGCACGGATTTTAATGGCGTCCAGAACGATGGGGTGCACATGTTCGCTGCGCCGGAAAATCACCACTGCGTCCACTGTTTCCGGAATTTCTAAAAGGTTTGGATAACATTTTTCACCCAGGATTTCGGAGTAACCGGGATTGACTGGAATAATCTTATATCCAACAGATTTTAAATATTCCGAAACATAGTGGCTCGGGCGCTCGGGACGCGGTGAGCACCCAACGATCGCGAACGACCGACACCTTAAAATCTCCTGAATGTCCGAATTCATTGCTGGAATTAGTTTACCATTTCACCGAAGAATAACTCGAGTCTTGATTTTCACTAGAGAATGAGATATAAAGTACCCGTGAAGCAACTGAGCTCAGGTTTGTTCAAGGGTCTTGCGTTATTTTCGCTTGCCGCCTTCCTTTATACTTACATCCACTCCAGTTTTCCAAACTCAAATTACGTCGACCTCGACGATTATTTTTTCGAGCTTGACGAAGACAGGCATTCCCAGGCGGCCTATGTCCCCGCGCTCCTTCACTTGGGACCGCTCACCATTGAAACGCCGGGCTTTGAACGATTTAAGCTCCTGCCCACCGGGACCGCAATGTGGTTTTCGGAATGGGTTTCCCGCAAAACCTGCCGCGGACCGCCAATCAGTCCTGCCCCCGCACAATCTTAATAAAGCCACACCTGGAACTTTGGCTATTGCGGTTGCGTTAAGCCGCGTTCAATTAATTAAGGATAATATACCATGAAAAAAACTATATTGACGATTGCAGCGACTTTGATGATGATGGCGCCCCTGATGGCGGATGAAATGAAATCAGCGGCCACCCCTGCAGCGACTCCCGCGGCAACCACGCCAGCAACGCCTGGTGCGACCCCCGCAAAAACGAGCAAGCCCATGAAAAAGGCTTCCATGAAAAAACAAAAAAGCTCAATGAAGAAAGCGCAGTAATCGTCACAAAGCATTAAAAAAGAAACCCCGCCAAAAGCGGGGTTTCTTTTTGTGTGGCCGATAAAACAGTTTTTAAACCGTCATGAGGTTTCTTTTGCTCAGATATTCGAAATACTCCTTCTCCAGTTTTCTGGTGATTAAACCTGCCTCAAAGTTGAGGAGCGCGCGCTTTTTTGCCGCCTCTCCCATTTTTTTCCGCAAATCCACGTTTTGGACAAACGCCCGTAACACATCCGCATACTTTTTAAAATCGTTCTGCGCAACGACAAACCCTGAAGACTCATCGACTAATTCGGCTTGAGCGTTCCGGAGGTGGGACCGGTGGGTAACGACGGGCTTGCCGTGAATCATGGCCTCGGCGATTGCGCAGCCGAACGTTTCGCCGTCCAACCTTGCGTGCGCGAGCGCGTCAATGGTGTTGTAATATTTGCTGAGCCACACTTCATCTACGGTGGGTTCGAAATACCGGATATTCTTAATACCTAACCTCTTCGCGTCTTCAACCATTTGGAGCGGCGGCGCCAACACTAAAAATAAAGTCTTTTCGTTTTCCACTTCCTTATACGCGTGAAGAGAAATCGCGTCGTGGATGTCGTTGGCGTTGCGTCCGACGCGCCCGAAAACTACGACGTCGGAAGCGATGCCCAACTCCTTGCGCAGGTTTTGGTCTGTGAACGACTTTTCGATCGGGCAGTAAAGCATGCCGCAGCGATCGTCGCCGCGCGACCAGGGCGCCGCCACTTCCCAAACCCAGTTGGACGGAAATAAAATCCGCGAAATCCTCTCGTGGTGAGGGGACTCGCCTTTAAACCCGAACCCGTTGATCGTAAAGATGAGCGGGATATCTTTAATCGCGGCGGGCCGATTGAGCGGGATTTGAGTCTCCCCGTTATGGTGAACGTGCAAAATAGAAGGGGCAATTTTTTTAAAAAGCGCGGGGAGCGAGTTAACGGTGTAAAAATGAACCTTGTTTTCGCCCAAGGTTCGCAGGAAATCGGGAGCGCGGACGCGGTTGAAACTGTTCTGCAGCTTTCGGGCGCGGGCGGATTCGGAGCCCCAGAGCGATTTAACGGCGTCCAGAAACTCACGGTGAGGCGGCACCGGATACTTGCGGGCCACCGAGTGCACGTCAAAAACGTCTTTGTCGTGGTATTTGCAGAACAAAAGCATGTCCTTTTCGGTTCCGCCCAAACCGAATTGGTTGGAGTGATGCACCACCGTTATTTTTCGATTCATAGGGTTCAGAAATCTTATTAAAATTCGCACGGTGCGGCAAGCCGCGGGGTTTTTTGATTTTTTATTGAATTTCGCTTGACAGAAATCATGAAAAATCTATAATGATAGTCTGTTCGTTTTCAAAATAAAATGCCGATCAAAAATTTTCGTGAATTCCGTCAAAAAAACAACTTCCATTTATGAAATCATTGGGTCGCCACCTGTTGGTGGAATATTATAATTGCGACCCGAAAATTTTAACCGACGTCGGGCTCATTGAAGACATTCTGGTTGGAGCGGCCAAAGCCGCAAAGGCGCGCATCGTGGACGTTGTTTTTCACACTTTTAATCCACATGGGATTTCGGGCGTCGTGGTGATCCAGGAATCGCACCTGGCGATACACACCTGGCCGGAACACGGCTTCGCTTCCGTGGATATCTACACCTGCGGCAACTCGATAAACCCATGGATCTCCTACAAATACCTATTGAAACACTTAAAGGCCAAGAATTCGACCGCCATGGAAATGATGCGGGGCGCGCTCGACATTAAAAAACCCAAAGGGAAAAAATGAGCGGCATCAGCAGTAGAGGAAGCGGTAAAACGGGCACGAACGGACATTGGTTCACGGAGTGGTTCACTCCTTTCGAATCCCACAGCCATAAGCTCAAAAAAATTTTAATCCAAAAAAAAACGAAATTTCAAAACGCGCTGCTGGCGGACTCCTGCTCGTTCGGGCTCTGCCTTGTTTTGGATGGAGAAATGCAGTCCGCCAAGCTCGATGAATTTATTTACCACGAAGCGCTGGTGCTCCCTTCGTTCATTACGCACCCCAACCCGGCGCGCAGCGTCATTTTAGGCGGCGGAGAAGGAGCCACGACGCGCGAAATCTTAAAGCATAATCTCGTGAAAAAATTGACCATGGTCGACATTGACGGCGAAGTCGTGGAGTTTTGCAAGAAATACATGAAGCCCTGGCACCAAGGATCGTTTGACAATCCTCGTGCCGAAATAATTATCGGGGACGCTAAAAAATACATCGAGGAAACGGACGAGAAGTTCGACGTCATCATTTCTGACTTACCCTCGCCGATTGAAGAGGGTCCCGCGTATCAGCTTTACACCATCGAATTTTTCAAAGAGCTGCGAAAAAAATTAAAACCCGAGGGCATTTTCACTTTGCAAGCGGGCTCGGGGAATCTGCTGCAGATCGAATTGCATTTAAAACTCTACAACACGCTCAAACAAGTATTTCCCATCGTGAGGTCCTACAACA
>JANLTE010000100.1:0-2361 GCA_031362785.1 Elusimicrobiota bacterium | reverse complement strand
CTGGATTTGTCGAGGATGCGGATCACAATTTTTTCCCCGAATTTACCCGGCAGGGTGGAGACGCGAAAATCAATTTTATCCCCCATAATGTTTGATGAAAATTGGTTGTCTTGGGGTAGCCTCTTTTCAGAAATATCCATGTTTGACATTACTTTGATGCAAGAAATCAAAGTCGGCTCAAAGGACTTTTCATAGATTTTAACCGTCGCCATGATTCCATCTACGCGATAGCGCACGAACAGAGACTGTTCTTGAGGTTCGATGTGAATGTCGCTGGCGCGCTTTTGGATAGCGTTCTTAAGAATTTTTGCGACGGTTTCGATCGCATCGGCGTCTTTATCCTTGTCCTGAAGCGTGAATCCAGGCGTAGATTCTTGGCGATCCTCCTGCTGTTTGGCGAGCGTTGGCAAAACCTCGTTTAGCTTTTTCCACACATCCGCGATCGGAGCATAGAAGACCTCGATCTCCTTGCCTGTGATGATAAGAAGCTCGTCCATAACGGTGCGGTTACCAGGATTGGAAAGCGCCACGAACAATTTTCCGTCCACATAATCAAACGGGATGCAAGAATATTTTTTCATTAACATCGTCGGCATCATTCCGAGGGCGAGCAAACTGACTTTGCAAACTTCCAAGTTAACGTTTCGGATCGTTTGATCCATAATTTAAGCCTTTATCCCTAGGATCTTTTTAATGTCATCAACAATTTTTGAACTGATGGGCTTTTGAAAAAATTGAACGACGCCATATTCCCAACTTCGCACTTCGTCGATTGGTTTGGATGTTGAAGTCAGGATGATCACCGGTATTTTCTGAGTGCTCGGATCGGCTTTCAAAATCTTGCAGGTTTCCCAGCCGTTCAAGCGGGGCATGACCACATCCAAAATGATCAAATCGAATACCGAATTTTTGACTTTGAGGATCGCATCCTGCCCGTCTTCGGATTCGATCACCTCAAATCCGGCCTCCTCCAAAAAATTCCGAGTCAAGTTGCGGATGTACGTTTCGTCATCCACCACCAGGATCCTCATCGTGGGAAAGTATAATCGTTCGTCCGGCTGCTTAGGAGTTGAGGGCTCGTCCAATTCTTTGCCGGGTCTCACAATACGGAATTCAGAAGAAATTTTTGAGATGGTATTGGCGGGCGGGAACTGAATGGTTGACATATCGGGCTGGCTTTTAATCGCGTCGGGAGTAACGAACTTAGGATGCGAGGTGGAATATGGAGAATTTGCCGTTATCGGCAGTTCCAATGGACCTGGATCTAGATCCAAAGGCGTAGTTTCAATTGTATTGAGCTCATTTTTTAATGGAGCTATTTCCCTCATGCACTTTTTAAGCTCATCCATTTGAGTTTGCATCATCTGCAGGATGCGCTCCTCTTTTTGGGTGATCTCTTCGATGGCTTTTTTCCGGGAAACCGTGGAAGCGTTCTGGCTGTGATAGCTTTCTAATTCGGAGTTCAAGGAATTGAGCTTCTGTCGATCTTCGGTTAATCGACGGCCGCACTCCTGCGTTTCATGAAAAATCTGCAAGTTAGTCTGAACGTTTATCAATGTCCCGCCCGCGTCGGAAAAATCGGTTATACCCTGAGCTCCATTCTCAATCAAGCAATTTTGATAGAGATTATCGCCCAGAACGAAGGCCCGTCCGAAAAGATAATGTTTAACTTTTTCAAGGTCTGGCGCAGTCTCAACAAATGCGGATAGATATTTAATTCGCAAGTCGGAGTCAACCGTCCATTGCACAGTCGTAGGTGAGACTTGATCCAGCGCGATACAGATAGCCCTGCCCGAGTTCTGGCTTTTTAACCAGAAAAGCGCCTTCTCTGCCTGTTCGGCGTAATCGAAGACCAGCGCGTAAATGAACCGCCCTAAACAAGTCTCGATCCAATAGCGCATGTTTTCGGGATAATTTAGTAGCGCTCCCACCATTCCGCGAAGGCCGGGCAGGTCGCGCTCGAGCAACTTTAAAGAACCTTGCAGATGCAAATTCCCATCAAATTGACGGGCTTGAAGTCTCAACTGCTGCTCAGTTTCTTCGATCCTTAGCTTGCAGTCTAAGATTTGAAGTTGGAGCAACTCTTCCCTTTTCTGAACGGAAAGGTAACGATCTTCAATAAAAACCAGATCAGACTGAATAGCCTGAATCGTTCGTTGTAGTTCTTCGGCAATCCTCTGTACAGGTTCCATGGCAATTACAAATTATTTAACACACATACTCTCGTTTGTCAATAATAAATATTCAATAAAAATGACTTGTTTTTTGGGTGATTTTGAATTGAAGGATAATGGAAAACCTCATTTTCTAAATTTAATATCATATTGATAAGTAAATTCGTTATGTTTTTTATCTGAATAT
>JANLTE010000087.1:0-1847 GCA_031362785.1 Elusimicrobiota bacterium | reverse complement strand
AGGACATTCACAATGGAAGCTTAGGATCTATTGGGTGGTGGTTTTTCGTTCGACCGTGATTTTGATCAGTCTTTCTTCGACTTGATCCCCCGACACGGCCTTAATCGGAAGTTCGAGGAGCGTGTCAGGAAGAGCGAACCTTAAAGAAAATGTTCCGTCCGGATACAGTTCAATTGGCTTGCCGGCGACGATCACAGTGGCGTCTGGTTGAGTGGCGCCAAAAACGATGAGTTCGCAGTCAGCCACGAGCCAGAACAGGCGGCCTTTTTTGGAGTCCGGAATCTTAGCCACGCCCAGAGAGGATACTCCGCCCGACCCTCTGGATGAGGATCCCTGCGAAAGCATGAACCAACGCTGGGACAGTCTGCGGGTAAGCTCCAGCGACCCCGCTCCCAACTTTCCTCCGCCCGACGCCGCCAAAACTTTTTCCATTTCACTTTTCAGCGTCGCCCATTTCTCATCGATCTCGGTCGACACCGAGGCCATCGGCAAAGTGATGCTGTTGGATTTGGCCAGAACGATGAATTTTCCGTCCGGAGTTTTAAGCCCAAGCTCCACATACCAGGAGCTTCCCTCGCGGTCCGCGTTTAAATACCAATTCCTGGAGTCCAGAATAACGTTTACATCGATATAGCGCAGCGAAGACGGATTATTTTTGGAAGATACCTCATGCATCCTTAAAGTGGGCTGAGCCCAGAAAAAAACATCCTCGCCGTGCTGTAGCTTGATTTCCCGCGAGGTCTGCTCCGTGACCTCCCAGTAGGAGAACATCCAGCGGGGGTCTCTCGGCATTAAAACCACCAAGGTTTGTCCGTAACCATCCGGCAGAGGGGCGCCCATATCTATATAAGGAAAAGAGCTTTCTTGAGGAGCCCTGACGATGGGAGAGCCGGGCGTTGGGTTGGGAGGAGACGACTTATCGCTCATGGATTTCTCCTAAAAGGATTGGGACTTCACCACCAATCTATCAAATTTGAAAAGGGCTTGTCAATCTCGCGAACTTTTTATAAATTTTACTTGACAGAATTCCCAATATCTGTTAAAAATACAGCACTTGTTTTTGCGGATGAGCTTTATAGGGCAGTTCTCTTCCGCCGGTTGAAAAAGCAAAAAATAATTTTAGTTCCGCTTTTTTAACCGAAAGGTCTTTGAAAAAATCATTGTTAAAAAAGAATTCTGATGAGCTTGTTTCTGACGGAAATAGGATTTTTTTAAAAAGAGTGAAATAAATCTTTCAAAGCTATTGACAACATTTTGACGATTTAGTAATTTAATCGCACTGGCGAAGTACTTTTGAATTCGCAAGCGAAGCTTCGAGAAAAGAAATTGTCTTCATTATAATACGGACCTCTCGAACTCCCGCTGCAAACCAAAACCTCGCGCCAAGAGTAAAACCCAAAAGGTAGTAACTTTAAGTTCCAAGCATCGTAAACAAGAGCTTGACTGAAAAACTAAAAGTAGCCAACGCAGGAATGTTAAATGCGGATCCGATAAATCAGTTCCGGGTCCGTGGATTTTTGTTTTCTGGCAGAGAAGCAGCGCAACCCTTTAAATTAATTAATAAGTTCGCGCAACGCGCGGACTATCAATCGGGAGGAGTACTAATGCAATCATTCATAAAATCAGTTACCCGCAAGATGGTCATGACCTTAACGGCAGTGGCACTTTTCGCAACGACCTTTTTGGCGTTCGCGGACCGCGCTTCAGCTTTGAGCATTTCCGTCGGAACGCCTACCGTCGTTAGCGGCGTTACCGTTGACCAGGCTGCGGCGGCCCTGGATGGAGATCGCGTTCATGTAGTGTATTCCACTGTGAGCGCCACGGAATATTGCGTCAGCTACGCTTCC
>JANLTE010000078.1:0-2562 GCA_031362785.1 Elusimicrobiota bacterium | reverse complement strand
CCGAGCGACAGCGCCGGCAAATCATCGGTTGATATTTCATGCACGATGCTCTGGATCCCCTTGCTCGTGAAGTCGAGCTCCAGGCCCAGGTCGAACGGGAACAGGAGGACGACTTGGGCCTTCATGCTTTGCTTATCGTGAGTTTTTTCTTTCATGGCCGGTTCACTAAATAAATCATGGCTTCTTTTAGTCGCTCGCGGTGCGGTCCGTCATCCAAAACGATTTCAGCACGAGCGTATCCGGCTCGCTCCGTTACGCCCTTCACGGTCGCCGGAACGTCGTCAAACCGATGCAGGTGCTCGATCGCAAACGTCAGATAAACCCTCTCTTCGGGGATGAGTGAAAAGTGAGTTTCCAATTCTACCGAATCCTGAGCGATTTTTAAAATCCGGCCCCACCCTTCGGGTGGATTTTTTTGACCGAAGCGCGCGCCGCAGGGAATGTCGGCGACGACCGGATAATGACGGAGGGGTCCTTCACTCATTTGAAATGGCTTGGCGGATGGCCAGCGGCGGTTTTTCCGATAGCGTCCAAAACCGTTCGCCATCGAAAGTGGCGCCCACGCGCTTTAAATCGCTTCGCTCCATCGGGACGAATTTATCAGCGGTCATCTTGTCGCGCGTCACTTTATGGCGAACGAGCCGGTTTTGTTCGGCGTCCAAACTCCAAAGGGTCGTTCCTTCGCAGAAAAGCGCTGCGGGCGTCCCCGGATAATCAAACTGCGCTTCCACGGTTAAGTTCTTGTCCATCAAATGCCGGTAAAGTTTTTTCGTGCCGGCGTCCGCCGTCCACAGGTTTCGCCCGTCGTAGGTCATGCCCGATGGGTTATTTGCCGGAGTGCGCGCCGACTGCAGAAGTTTCAACTTTTGTCCCGCAGCGTATCGTTGAATTTTATGGTTGGCGGAGAGCACCCAAAGATCTTCGTCCTGCCAGGCGATGGCCAGCGGGTTCAAATCCGAAAGGTGATAGACTGCGAGCATTACGAAGCCCTGCCGGTCTGGTTCGTGTTTGTAAATGGATTGAGCGTACCAATCGGCGATCCAAAAGTAATTTCCCTGAAACGCGATGCTCGAAGGATGGGAATAGGGGAGGGGGAATTGCCTTTCGGATTGAAAAGTCTCGCGCTCAATCCGAACCCGTTCCTTTTTATCGCGCTGAACTTTAACGACCGTTCCGCCGATCGCGGCGAAGACCAGGCATGCCGCGCTCACCGCAAACCACCGTTTCTTCCAAAGAGGTTTTTTGGGTGGAAACCGTACGGGCGCGGATTCGGATCGCGCGATCCCTTTTTTAATCATGTTCTCTAGGTCCGAATCGAGGAACGAGGGCGGAACGCATTCCCAAACTCCCGCGTTCATGAGCTCAAGAGCTCTCTGCATGGAATGGCTGAGGAGTCCCACAATCACCGTTGGAGGGGGATCCAATTTTAATGCTTCGGGAATAAAATCTTCGGCTTTTTTATCTCCGGTTTTCTCAGAGAGGATGAAGAGGTGCGTTTTTTCCTTCGACAGGATTTCACCCAGTTTCAGTGTATCGGCGCAGGGCTGAACTTTAATGTTGAGGGATTCTAGGATGGAGCTCGCCGCTTTCTTCAGGTCGCCTTCAGGTAGAAACAGGACTGCGCGCCGGGACATTTACGGCGTATCAAGCGAAATCGATTCGTAGATGGGAAACCGGACCAGGAATTTTGCACCTTTTGACGAAGGCGCGAGCGCGAGCTCTCCGCCCATTAAGGAAATCCAGCGCAGGGCCTTGCTGAGCCCCAACCCCGAACGATTTTTTCTCGTGGTGAAGAACGGAAGAAAAATTTTGTCTTTCAAATGCGCCGGTATCCCGGGTCCGTTGTCTTCGAAGCTGAGCCCGACCCAGTTTTTGTTAGGATCTGTTTCGGTTCGAATCTGAACAGTCGCGCGCTTTTCTCCGTTTTCTCCCGCGTTTTGCGCGAGCTCTCGGAGGGCGAGGATCAACAGGCTCTTGTCGATAATGATGGGAAAAGTTTTACTCAAACTCTTTTCAATAATGATCTGGCTTTGGTTCAGGAATTCGGCGTCGCTGGCGATCCACTCTTCGAGCGCGTCGCCCAATTCGAGTTTCTCTGGTTTCATTTCCGGAGGGTGGTTCAGATCGCCGAAATCTTTCAGCCCCCGTTCCAGTTTATCGATGGCTTCCGATTTTTCATTTAAAATTTTGATGATGAACTCTAACTCATTTTGGAGTTGTTGGGGAGATAGTTTAAGGAGGCTCGCAACGTCCAGTTTATTATCGAGTGGAATCATGTGGCGGGCGCGCTCTTTGAGCATCAGCGCCGTGCCGCCCAGGCCGCCGATCTGGTTTTGAATGAAATTAGCCAGCCCGCTCAATAAAGTTCTTTCTTCGTTAACGATCAAGCTTTTTTGTTGCGCCAAAAACCGGTAGAGTCCTTCGAAGAGCCGGTCTTTGACCTGCGCTTTATCGTCGCTCGATTTTTGTTTCATTAGAACGATCGTGTCGGCCCACTCTTTCAGATGGTTTTTAAATTCGTCCTGAACGCTCAGCATATCGCGGTTCAAGATGTCTCTTTGT
>JANLTE010000291.1:0-4982 GCA_031362785.1 Elusimicrobiota bacterium | reverse complement strand
GGTCACCAGTATTCCTCTTCGGGTAGCTTCGGGGATGTCGATATTGTCATATCCCACGGCGTGGTTTGAAATGACTTTCAGTTGGGACCCCGCGCCTTCCATCACTTTCGCGTTAATTTTGTCTGTCAAAAGGCAGAGGATCCCGTCTTTGCCCCGGATCTTTTGTATGAGCTCTTTTTGCGGGAGTCCTTCAGGGCGCCGCGAGATTTCGAAGCCGATCCCCGCTTGTTTTAGTTTCACTAATCCCGCTTCGGGCACGGGTCTTGTGACAAAAACTTTGATCGGTCTCATGCGTATAAACTAAGCTCCTGTTCGACGCGCAGCGCGAGAAGATTCGCGGCGTTCTTGAGCGAGTGTTGGCGGTCGATTTCACGCCGAACGAGCGGATAGGCCGCGCGGATGCCAATGGTTTTTAACTCGCGGGGAGTCGCGTCCAGCATACCGCAGAAGGCGATGACGGGAATTTTTTGTTCGCGCGCAACCTTAGCTACTCCGAACGGAGTCTTGCCGAATTTCGTCTGCGAATCGATTTTCCCTTCTCCGGTGATTACGAGATTGGCGCCTTTCATTTTTTTTCGGAGGTCCAAAATTTCAGTCACGATTTCGATTCCGGGCTTGAGCGCAGCGTTCAAAAAAGCGATCGCTCCCGCGCCCGCGCCGCCAGCCGCCCCCGCTCCGGGGACGTCGCGCACGGATTTCTTTAAATCGCGCTTCACGATTTTAGCAAAACGGTCGAGAGCTCGGTCGATTCTTGGAATCATGGAAGGGGTCGCGCCTTTTTGCGGTCCGTAAACTTTAGCGGATCCCCGCGGTCCGCAGAGTGAATTTTTTACGTCGCAAGCCGCGACGAATTTTGTCTTTCGAAGCGACGGGTGAAGTCGGGACGCGTCGATTTTGGCAAGCCGCTCCAACCCTTGAACTCCACCGGGTACAAGCCGCCCTCGCGAATCCAGAAACCGATATCCGAGCGCCGCTGCAAACCCGACGCCCGCGTCGTTGGTCGCGACTCCCCCCAGAGTTAACAGGACTGTTCGCGCGCCGGAATCGAGCGCCTTCCGGATGAGCTGACCGGTGCCAAGCGAGCTGGTAAACATCGGGTTCCTTCTCGCCGCTGGAACCAGGGAAAGTCCCGAGGCCTCCGCCATTTCGATGATTGCAGTTTTTGAATCAGGGATCCATCCCCAGCAGGCGCGCATTTTTTTTCCGAGGGGATCCGTCGCTTCGGTGCCCATCGTTTTTCCGCGCAAACTTTGAACGAGCGTCCGCATCGTACCTTCGCCGCCGTCAGCCATGGGAACGCGCACAATCTCGGCGTTTTTAAAAACTTTTCGGATTCCTTTTTCGATCGCGCGCGCGACGCCATCGGCGCTAAGCGATTCCTTAAAAGAATCCGGAGCGATGACAATTTTCATAAAGCGAAGGTAAATTTAGAAAGGCCAATGAGGCTCGCGCGATGAAGCGCTTCCGCTTAGGATTTCAATTTTCGAATGATTTCCGAGGCGAACGCGGGAAGGTCCTCAGGAGTCCGTGAAGTGACGAGGTTTCCATCGGTTTGAACTTCACGATCGACGTATTTCGCGCCGGCGTGCCGTATATCATCTTTGATGGCGGAGAAAGAAGTGACGGTGCGACCTTTTAGAATTTCAGCGGAAGCCAAGACCCAGCCGCCGTGGCAGATGGAAGCGACCACTTTCCCCGCGCCGTCCATCGATCTGATGAATTTGAGCACGGATTCGTATCGCCTCAAAAAATCAGGCGCCCATCCGCCAGGCACAATCACCGCGTCGAAATCTTTGGCTTTGAGAGCGCTCACATTAGCGTCTACCTGAACGGGATATCCAAACTTGCCCACATAATTCTCGGCGCTTCCGGTCCCGGCAAAAATCACTTCATATCCTTCTTCTTTCAGGCGAAAATAGGGGTACCAGACTTCCATGTCCTGATAGTGGTGCTCCACCAAAATCACGATCCTTTTTTTATTCATGAGTATTCCCTCAGCGCATTAATTTCAGAAATGTTTCTAAATTGCCGGATAAGACATAAGGGTTTAATTTTTTTTCATCTTTGATGGTGGAAACCGGATTCCTGCCGTAAAAATGCCCCGGGTATAAAACGGTTTCGTCCGGTAACTTCATCAATTTTTGAGTCAGGGATTGATACATCTGTTGCGTGTCGCCTCCCGGCAAATCGCACCGCCCGCACCCGCGGACGAAAAGCGTGTCGCCCGACACGAGGTTGTCGTTGACCAGAAAGCATTGCGATCCGGGCGTATGCCCAGGCGTGTGCAAAAAAGTTAGCTCGATTTGTCCCGCGCGGACCTTATCTCCGGAGGAGACTTTCTTCACGTGGTCTTCGGGAAAGCTGCCGAAAAGTTCGTTTGATCCTGACATCGACTTAGCGAAATCGGCCTCTTCCTTATGTAAGTAGATTGGGACGTCGAATTTATTTAGGAGATCGTTCACGCCGTTACAGTGGTCGAAGTGGCTGTGGGTGATGAGCGCGCCTTTCAACTTCAGATTTTCGGTTTCAATGAAGCGGGTCAGCGTGTCGATCTGCCAGGCCGGGTCCACCAAAAATACTTCGCGGGTGAGGGCGTCGCCTATAAAGTAAACGAAGTTGGCCATGGGGCCCACTTCGATTTGTTTGAGGTAAAGCGCGGGGTGAGCCAGGGCAAGCCGTTTTTAAGCGGGAGTTTCTATCCGCACTTGGCACTCGATGCAGTACCGCGCCCAAGGCATGGCGTTCAGCCGCACTGCGGAAATTTTCTTGTGGCAAAACTCGCAGGTCCCGAAATCGTTCTTTTCAATCCTGCGGAGCGCCGCCTCAATTTCGTCCAAAACGACCCTCTCGCTGTTGGTGACTTCGAACATCATTTCGCGCTCGAAGGTCTGGGTCGCGACGTCGGCTTCGTCTCCGATCGCGACGTCGGTCAGTTCGCTCTTTTTCCCCTCCACGGTGTGTAAAATGTCAGCCCGTTTTTGATTGAGGATGTTGGCGAAATGCTGAAATTGGTTCCCTTTAATGCCGGGACCGTTGCGGAATTTTCTGATGAGGGGCTTCTCAGCCGGGGCCCGTGACATTTTAGCGGCCACCTTCTTCGCTTTGGGTTTGGTCCCCGCTTTGCGCTTTGGTTTTGATTTTAATTTTGATTTCTTTTTCTTTTTCATGACTTTCTCCTTGCGAATACACTATCAAATCTATTGAATCTCTTCAAAATATTTTTTAAATAATTTCTAATTGGTGGAGCTCACAACCTTGATGGTCCGTAGTTGATCGGTTTCCTGTCCGCTCACCCGCAGGTCTTTTTGCGATAGATCCAGGAGGTAGTCGCAAATTTCTTTGGTGATGCGTTCTCCTGGAATCAGAATGGGAATGCCCGGCGGATAAGGGGTCAGCGTTTGAGCCGAAATGTAGCCGACCGCTTTTGAGATCGGCACGCGCTTGGTTTTTTTCGACAGGAACACTTCGCGCGGCATCAGCACCATTTCGGTCGCGAGCGACGGAATTTTGAGGCTCCAGTTCTTCGCGGTCCCGTGGTATTTGTCATCGATGTCTTCGAGCGCGCTCACGAGGCGGTCCAGGTCGTGCTTGTCCGAACCTGAACCTAAAATCGCGATCAGGTTGAAGATGTCGGCCGCGTCGACCTGGATGTTATATTCTTTGGACAGAATGGAATCGATCTCCTGACCTGAAAGTCCCGTCTTCGTAACGTTTACTGTGAGCTTGGTTACGTCCAAATCATATCCGCGGGCCTGAATTTCCTTGCGTGTGAAAGAAAAAAAGTGCCGCGTTTGGTTAATTTTTTTGCGCGCGTCTTCAGCCATCCGTATGACGCGTTCGAAAGTCTTCTCCCCGCTTAGGACCGCCTGCCGCCGCGCCAAATCGATGGAGGCGAGGATCAAATAGTTTGGGCTCGTGGTCTGGAGCATGGAGACGATTTTCCGGACGCGGTTAAAATCGATGGCGTCCGAGTTGAAGTGAAGAACGGATCCTTGCGAAAGCGCCGAGAGAATTTTGTGCGTCGACTGCACGCAGAGGTCCGCGCCCGCTTCAACGGCGGAGATCGGCAGGTCTTCGTGAAATTTCAAGTGCGGCCCGTGCGCTTCGTCCACCAGCAATATTTTCCCGTGACGATGAACGATTTCGGAAATTTTTAAAAGGTCCGCCGTGACGCCGTTATAGGTTGGGCTCGTTACGAACACGGCTTTGGCTTCGGGAAACTGGTTCAGCGCCGCTTCAATTTGTTCCGGCAGCGGGTCGAACAGGATGTCCAGGTTTTGGTCCACTCGCGGCTGGATCCAGATGGGCCACACTCCCGACAAGATGATCCCCCCCAAAATCGATTTATGCGCGTTCCTCGAGACGATAATGGAATCGCCGGGATTGCACGCCGACATCAGCATGACCTGGTTGCCGATGGTGGACCCGTTCACTAAAAAGAGCGATTCCTTCACGCCGTAGCACTCGGCCATTAAGTCCTGAGCCTTGCGGATGGGTCCCACGGGGTCGTGCAGAGAGTCCACCTCGGGAAAAACGGTGACGTCAAAATAATACATGTCTTTTCCGGTGACTTCTCTTAATTTTGGGTCGATGCCCTTCCCATTCTTGTGGCCGGGCGTGTGGAAGGAAATGACCTTCCGCTTTGAGCGGGCGTAAAGGGTCTCGAAGATCGGGGCGCGAGATTGTCTGCTGGAGGCCATTTTAAAGGGATCCTTGTTGGTCGCTACTTATAGAAGTAGACGGGTTTCTTAAGATTGACGATGCCCGTTTCCATATCGAGAGCTGCGCGGAGGTGCTTCGGTATGCGAAAGAGCCCCTCGTGAGTGATCCCATCATAAAATTTTAAAGGTTTTGAAATCCTTGTTTTGATGCGGCGATCCACTTCCTCGGCGGTGAGCTTGAACGGGTCGAGCCTGGGCGAGGTCGCGCACAAGAGATAAGACCACGGCACGTCGAACGATGGGATGTAGGTGTTGTAGGAC
>JANLTE010000059.1:0-6469 GCA_031362785.1 Elusimicrobiota bacterium | reverse complement strand
GCCAGCTTAAATTTTCTGAGACGCTCCTGAGCTTCAGCTGGATCGGCCGCAGACATAATGGCATCGGCCAGTTTTTTAGATTCAGAAAGCTGCGTGGACCGGATCAATTTTTTCAGTATTGGTATGAATGAAGGCACGACGGAGAGCTCGTCAACACCAAGACCCAGGAGAAGCTGCGTGAACTCGAGGTTCGCCGCCATTTCGCCACAGACTCCTACCCATTTGCCGCGAGCGTGAGCGGCGTCGGCGACCATTTTGATGAGGCGCAAAATTGACAGGTGCATGGGCTCGTAGAGCGATGCCACATTTTCGTTCACGCGATCGACCGCTAGCGTGTATTGAATCAGATCGTTAGTCCCGATCGACAGGAAATCCGCTTCCTTCGCTATGAGGTCCGCGGTGAGGGCGGCCGACGGGACTTCGATCATCGCGCCCACCTCGATTTTGTTCGCGACGGGCTTATCCGCCTTCATGAGTTCGGTTTTCACGGACTCCAGAATTTCCTTCGCCAACAAAAAATCCTGAACGCCGCTCACCATGGGAAACATGATGCGAACTTTCCCGTAATGAGACGAGCGCAAGAGGGCGCGCAATTGCACCTTAAAAATGTCCGGATACTTGAGCGAAAATCGAATCGCCCGCAAACCCAGAAACGGATTTTCTTCCCGCGCGAACCCTTCAATGAAAGGGGAAAGTTTGTCGCCGCCGATATCGAGCGTCCTGAAAATCGTGGCATGGGGCTTCATCTGCTTCACCACTTTCACGTAATGCTCAAACTGCTCTTCCTCAGTGGGCAACGACTCGCGGTTCATGAAAAGATACTCAGTCCGAAAAAGGCCGATGCCTTCGGATCCGTGAGCGAGGACCGAACGGACGTCTTCGGAAGTCTCGATGTTGGAGGCCAGTTCCACGCGCTTGCCATCTTCCGTTGTAGCCGGCAAATCCTTCAGCTTCACGAGCTCGCGCGTTTTCCGGACCTGGGCTTCCTTTTCCTTAAGATAGATTTTTAGCGTTTCGGCGGCGGGGTTCAATATGACCTTACCCTTGTATCCGTCGATAATTAGAGTGTCGCCCGACTTCAAATGAGCAGTGATGTCTTTCAACCCCACCACCGCTGGAATTTCCAGGCTCTGAGCGAGCAGGGCCGTGTGGCTCGTTTTGCCGCCCACGTCGATCGCGAACCCGCGGATCAGACGGGTTTTAAGCGCGATGGTATCGGAAGGGAGGAGGTTGTGCGCGGCGACGATGCTTTCTCGCTCCATTTCGGCCGGCGCGGTCTTCTCTTTTCCTAGGAGGTGGCGCAGAATTTTATCGCCCACTTCAAGAATGTCGTTTTTACGCTCACGGAAATAATCGTCCGAGAGCGCGTCAAACGTGTGGCTAATTTTTTCAAGCGCGCTCTGGATCACAAACTCCGCGTTTAACAGTTCCTTAGCGATTTCGCGCTCGATGTCTTTGGTTAAAATGGGGTCTTCCAGAATCATGAGGTAGGCGTCGGCCAGACGAGCGTGGGTTTTTCCAAGCGCGCGGAGCATTTCCCCACGGTCGTGCTTCATCTCCTTGGTGGTTTTTTGAAGGGCCGCCCGCAAACGAGCTATTTCTTTTTTGACGTCCTCTTTGGGAATGCTCCTGCGATAAATCACGAGCTCCTCTTTCTCTAAAGGAAAGACGGGCCCAATCCCGATGCCGGGAGAAGCCGCGACGCCTGTAAAAATTTTTTCCGGTTCCATATTTGTTTAATTCGCCTTAACTTTCATTGAATTTAGCTGAAAATATTTTTTTCAGACCATCGAGCATGGCTTGCTCGTCTTCGCCTTCGAGGATCACCTTGAGCTGGGTGCCGAGCGGCGCGGCCAGCATTAAAAGTCCCATGATGGATTTACCGTCCACTTCCATGTCGCCCTTTAGCACCTTGATTTTCGATTTAAACCGGTTCGTGGTCTGGACGAAAAGCGCGGCGGGCCTGGCATGGAGCCCCAATTTATTTTCTACTTTCAAGTGACATTCTATCATATCTTTCTCCGTCGATAAATCAGGTTTTGGACAATCGAAAGCTGAGGGTCCGCTCAAACGACTTTCCGGCGTCCAATGATAGCTTCCAATGGGGCAAGACGGTGACGCCCTGAAACGTTTTCTCGTAACCGCTTTCGGAATTGGAAACCGTTTCAAGCGGAATGATCCAGAGGCCGGCGGGTTCGGAAAAATCTGCGTTCAACTTCCAGTACAAGTGCGGGTCTACTTTTTCCCAGCCCGAAACAGGTTCAAATTCCTGATCCTTTTCCGGAACTGAAAATGAAAAATTGAACTCCGGAGCAAACCAGACCTCGGGAATGTTTTGGTCCGATTCATTCATCAATCGATAAAGGACGCGAAGCTCAGATCGGTCCCGCGCGGCGGAAGCGCCCACCTCGATCGTCTTCTGAACCCGTAGCGTAAATTTTTGACCTCTCGACCAAACCGCGCCCTCGCGAGACAATTCGATCCGCGCGCCTCCCGAAGATCCTTTCGCGCGGTGAGCGTAACGCCCCAAAACGAAATCGCCCTGCTCGCCGTACTGCGCCCGCTTAAAAGTCTGAAGGGTAGTTAGCGGATGCAGGAAATGGTCGATGAGGTTCGCACGCCGATACCAGTCGTATTGCAATATATTTTCGAGCCCCGTTTCCTTCGCCAGAACTAAATCGTGAATGGACAGCGTGCCTCCAGAAAGCTCGGCGGGCGTGAGCGCGTTTTGCTTCAATTTTTCGTGGTAAATTTCCGGGCGACGCGTTAAAACGTTCGCGATGTTGACCGAGGCGGGCTTAAAATCCCATTCGAAAATGGTCCCGCCTTGCTCGGGCGAGACATAGAGGTTCTGAGATAGAGACTCAAGAATAATTTCATCTTTTCCGTCCCGATCAAAATCAAAAACCTGAACGATCGGGCTCAAACTTTTTGTTCGAGCCGTCTTCGGGAAATGAATTTCGTCTAATTTTTTTTCCGCGTTTATCAGTTGCTGATAGATCGACTGGCGAAGGAACGGCAGATAAAGCCCGCCGAAAGCACCGTGCCAATATGAACAGTTGCACTGCCCGGCCCAAAGGTCGCACAGCGCGTTTGTAACGCCCGAGCTATTCATCCTGCCTTCCGCGTGCACTTTGCGGCTTACATAAAGCATTTTTTTATACATCGAATCGGCTTCCGGATACTTCACTAAAAAATTGCGCCAAAATCCGCCTTTCGTGAAACGACGCGTTTTTTCCCAATCATCCAATTTTGAAAGACGCTTAACTACTCCTTCAAATTCCAATCCGGCTTTGGTGGGAAGAGACCACTCAGACATTT
The DNA here is from genome assembly GCA_031362785.1 of Elusimicrobiota bacterium. Lineage (GTDB taxonomy): Bacteria > Elusimicrobiota > Elusimicrobia > 2-02-FULL-39-32 > 2-02-FULL-39-32 > JANLTE01. The sequence continues at coordinate 3,148 of JANLTE010000059.1, read as the reverse complement.
CGAAATAGGAAGCGGTCGGCAAATACACCTTCCCGAGCGCGGGGCGCGCGGCGCGATAGTTCGAAAAAGTATCCGTATGGATCCACGACGCGTTTTGCTCCAACAGCATTAAAAAATGCTCCAGCCAGTGATCCTCATAGATCAGCTTGTTCGTTCCCGGCCAGAACCCGAACTTCTCGCCGTCGTCCGCCATGACGAGCGCCAAATCGCGGTCCGGAAATTTTTCCGCAAAACGCGCGAAGATTTTGATCGTCTCTTCGGGATTTTTAAACGGAATCGAGTAGCGCAGCTCTTGAGATATCGGGAAGACATCGATAGAACTTTCTTCGTCTTCCACGCGATAGTATCCCGTTAAGTCATCGGAATCAAGTCCCGAATACATGAAATGGGTGTCATCTAAAACCGTATATTCTATTCCCGCTTCGCGGATGTATTTCGGAAGGTTCGGCTCCCAAACGCGCTCTGCGCACCACATGCCCTTGGGCGATGTATGGAATCGGCCTTTCAAGTAATGGTTTAGCTTTTGAATCTGTCCGATCTTATCTGCGTCCGGGATCACGGGTAAAATGGGCTCATAAAATCCGCCGGACAAGAGTTCGACCTGGCCGGACGCTGCCATATCAGCAACCCGCTTCAAATAATCCGGATGGCGGTCTTGGAGCCACTCCCACAAAATTCCGGTGCAGTGCAGGTTCCATCGAACGGTTGGGTGCTCCGCCATCAATTTGATAAATGGCGCGTAAGCCGTGCGATAAGCTTCTTCAAACACCTCGTTAAAATTGCCGATGGGTTGATGGTTATGAACTCCGAAAAGAAAAGTTATTTGGCCCATGAAGAGCTTAATTTAACATGAGCTCGGAGATGCTCTCCGCGCGTTCAGTGGGTAAGGTTTGTGCGTGGAGGAGGACGCCATAGCGCGCTATTTTCTTTAAATTTTGGCAATCGGGATCGGTCAGCATAATGGAGGGGGAAACTTTTACTTTGTGTTCCGGTGAATGGAGTCCGCCCAACACCACGGAAGGAAAACGAATTCCGCCTTCGAGCAGCTGCAGGATGTCCGCCGGACTTGTGGCGAGGATCATCAAATTTTGATCGCTGGCCTGATGAACCTTAAGCCATTGGATGGAATCTGAGATGCCCAGCGTTTGAACGGACACGGATTCAGTGGCCGCCACTTCCAACAGCGTTTTTTGCATGGGCTCTTTGGAATGCCGCTCAGAGACTACGAGCACCTGCGTGATGCTGAGCGGCTTTAACCAGCCGTCCACTACTTGCCCATGTATCAACCGGTCGTCGATGCGAACCTGTAAAATCGGCACAGGTCACACCTTGGAGAGCAAAATAGATTTCGCGTTTCGAATTCCTTTCTGGCCATCCGCCAAAACTTTTTGAGCCAGCTCCGAGATAGGCATTCGGCCGCGATACGACAGAGCCGAAAGCAGCATCGGCAAATTGACGCCCGTAATGATTTCTACGGAATCTAAAGATTTTTGAATTTGAGCCAGCGAGGCGTTGGTAGGGGTGCTCCCGAACAAATCGGTCAATATTAAAATTCCGCCGCAGGATCCGGAAGCGCCTTTCGAGCAGCGCTGCACTTGCTCCAGGATTTTGGCGGTCATGCTTTCAAGCGAATCGTCCTCAGTAAGGTCGATGCCTGAAAGCACCTCCTGTTTTCCGATCACGCGTTCGGCTGCCTCGATCATGCGAGTTGCGATGTTTAAATGCGTGACCACTAAAACGCCGATCATGGGGCTCTACGAAATCTGGGAATGATCTAAATCGCGGTGTCGAATCGTGACGGGATAGTCCTTTTCTCTCAAGAACCGAGCGATCGATTCAGCCATTGTAACGGAGCGGTGGCGCCCGCCGGTACAGCCGATGGCGATGCTAAGGTGGGATTTTCCTTCCTTGACGAATTGAGGCAGGCAGTCGGACAAAAGCGATTTAAATTTATTTAAAAACCGCTGGCCATTTTTTTTCTTCAAAACGTAATTTTGAACTTCTTTCGATAGACCCGTTTTATTGTGAAGAGACGCAACATAATTGGGGTTAGGTAGAAACCTCACGTCAAAAACGATGTCGGAATCAACGGGAATTCCATATTTAAAGCCAAACGAGGATACGGTAAGGTGCAGGGTTCGTTCAACCGTTGTGGGAAGAGACGAAGCCACCATTTCCTTCAGTTCAGAAAGGGTGAGGTTGCTCGAATCGAGAATTACGTCCGACTGGGACCGGATTTCCCGCAAACTTTTCCGCTCCGCGCGAATCCCTTCCACAACGCCTTTGCCGAGGGGGTGGCGCCGCCGGGTCTCAGAAAAGCGGCGAAGCAAGGCGGCGTCGCTCGCGTCCAAATACAAAGTCCAGGTATTGATGCCTCTTTCGCGGAAGAGCTCCAGGTCTTTCAAAAGGCGCTTAAAAAATTTTCCCTCGCGGACGTCGATGCCAAGAGCGACCCGCCGCATGGGAACGCCCGACTGCAACATGAGGTCGGCGAACTGCGACAGGAGAGGGGCCGGGAGGTTGTCAACGCAGAAAAATCCGAAATCTTCGAGGCATTTGATCGCCTGAGATTTCCCTGCGCCAGAAATGCCGGTCACCATCACGCACAGAAATTGCGAGTCCGCTTTTTTTTCCGCGAGGCGCCGGGTGACCAAGATTTTATCGGCGGCGGTACGGAGTGCGCCCGCGAGGTTCCCGCGCCGGACGAGGGGACCCTTCAACGGGGGTCGGTTTTGCGGCCGCGGCGTTTTGCGATGATTCAGACATCATCTGCAGTAATTTTTTTTCCATTTCTTCCGCGGGGTTGACGCCCCGAGCGCGGAGCCGTTGATAGAGCGCCGCCACTTCAATTAAAATCGCCAAGTTCCGTCCGGGCCTGACCGGCATCACCATGCGCGGCACCCGCACGCCCAACACTTCGAGAGAGTGCTCTTCGAGTCCCACGCGGTCATACTCCTTCGTTTCGTCCCAGTTTTCGAGATGGACCGCGAGCTCGATTCGGCTCCGGTCCAAAATGGCGCTGACGCCGAAAAGCTGCTTCACGTCTATAATGCCCAACCCCCGCACTTCCATGTGGTGCTTCATGATTTCATTGGCCGACTTGCCGATCAAAACGCCGCCCGAACGATGCTGCACGCGAACAACGTCA
>JANLTE010000287.1:0-5073 GCA_031362785.1 Elusimicrobiota bacterium | reverse complement strand
CGATGGACGCGGCCGGATGCATCGGTTGGAGGCCAGTTAGAAAATAGGTGTACCCATCGTTGATCACGGCGAACTGAATAAACGACATCAGAGTGAAGAGGCGAAGCCGCCTTAAAACCGACAAGCAGACGGGGTTTTTATACACGGTATAATCTTAACACCTGACTCATGATATTATCCTAAACTTTTTGTAAACTTTATGTAACATTATTCAGGGGAATTAGACCGCTCTGGGACTGGGTTTGGGCTTTGTGCGGGGTCATTTCGCCATTCGCAGACGCGGTTTTTACCGCGATTTTTGGCCCAGTAAAGCGCCGTGTCCGCGCGCTCTATGAAATCCTTGAAGGGCGGAGAATCGGGCAGGTAATGCGCGACCCCGATGCTGACCGTGATCCTAACCTTCACATCGTCGGAAATGGTCGTTTCGAGCGAGGCCACGGCGATCCGGATCTGCTCGGAGATCCGCATCACTTCGTCCTGAGGGGCGAGGCCAATTAAAATCGCGAACTCTTCCCCCCCGTAGCGGGAAATGGTAACGCCGCTGTGCAGCGTGTTTCGGATGCAGCTGGCGATGTTTCGCAAAACGCGGTCCCCGGCGGTATGGCCATAGGTGTCGTTTACCGCCTTAAAATTGTCCAAATCCATGAGCAGCAGCGAGAACGAGTAGCCGTAGCGTTTCGTAAAATTTATTTCCTCGTGCAGCCTTTCCAAAAGCACTCGGCGCAAATACAGATTCGTAAGCCCGTCCCGCCGGCCGCGCTCGATCATCAACTGGTAGAGCGATATTTTATGCAAAGCCAAACCGAGCAGCTGCGCGTAGATGGACACCTCTTCCAAAAAATGTTCCGGCAGCTCGTTGCTAAGGAGGAACATGAGGACTCCGCGCACTTTCCCGTCCCATTTAACGGGAACGCCCACCAAAACATACGCCTCGTTGCGGGCCAGAGGGTTCCCCGTAGTCACGGGATCGCGGCGCTCAAGAAGGATCGTAGGAAAACGCACTTTGAACGGCCCGATGACGAAGGGCTCGGCCACCGAATCTTTCGTCACGCTGATTTCGGCGAGAATTTTTCTCCAATCGGTCTCGCTGACCCACCCGCTCGCGTACTGGTTCAACCAGACGTCTGAATGGACTTCAAAACTTTTTGCGATATCCTCGTCCGAAGACAACGAGTCGTCTTTGAACATCAATTTAAAAAACGAAAGCCCCACGACGTTTTTTTTGGCGGAGAAAAAGGTCCCCAGCTCCTGCAAAACGGAACGGCCCTCCACATACGACACCAAACCCTTGGCCAGCGCGTAGCGGTTGTAAATCTGATCCATCTCTTCGATCAAACGGGTTTTATTTTCCACCCATTGTTCGAATTCAATTTTAAACTCGTGGGTTTTGCTCTTTAAAGTTTTCTGCTTATCTTTATATTCTTTTCTAATCTCGCGGACTTCGGCGCGGATGGGAATGGGGAACACCGCCAAGGCAAAAAATACGATCGATGATAAGAGCCCGATTTTTTCTTCACCCGCATAATAACCCGCGACCAGCGCGACCAGCGAAAGCGCGAGTCCCAGGAGTATTCCGGTCCGCCAGCGCCCTTTTAAGGAAAGGTAGAGCGGCAGGATCGAAAAAAGCGTGCTTAGGACGATGGCGATCTTCATGTTTTAAATATCCAGCGTGATGCGGTTCCGCCCCCCCTCTTTAGATTTATAAAGCGCGCGGTCGGCCGACTCCACGAGCTGTACGGGTCCCCTCATGTAGGACTGAATGGAGGCGATGCCTCCTGAAATCGTAACGCTGACGCCCGGCGCGCCTATCCTGCCTTCCATCACTTTCTCGCGGATGCGCTCAGAAATTTGATAGGCGTTTTCAAGAGAGGTGAGCGGCATGAGGACCGCGATCTCCTCGCCGCCGTAACGGGCGCAAAAATCCGTCTCACGCGTTTGTTTGGTAACCGCCTCTGCCACGAATTTCAATACTTGGTCCCCGACCAAATGGCCGAAGCGGTCGTTCACTTTTTTGAAGTGGTCGATGTCCAACATCAAGAGAGTGAGGTTTGAACCCACCGCGCGGGCGCGGGCGAATTCCTCTTCAATGCGCTCGTCGAAGCGCTTCCGGACGAACAGTTGAGTTAGCGAATCCTTGACCGCGAGCGACTCTACTTTTTCGTAATAAACCGCGTTCGAGAGCGCCAGGTTCACGACGCTCGACAAATCGGAGAAAAATCGCAGGTCCTGTTCCTTCCATTGCTCGGGCTTGACCGACTCCACGTTCAAAGTCCCCACAACGCTATTTTCCCGCTCGATCGGCGCGCACATGAGCGACCCGTTATGGCCCTTCGCCACTCGAAAACGGGCGTCTTCCGTAAGGTCCGTCACCAGGAGCGGAATGCGATTTTTTACAATCCAGTCGCCGATTTGATCCTGATCGCCCGGGTCGTTCGGAGCGCCGAAATAATTGAGCGCCACTTTTAAGTCCATGTTGCGGCCAAAAAATTTCTTCAAAAAGAAATCCACTTTGATCTCGATATCCTTAATCTGGATGCTCGAACCCAGCTCTTCCGTGAAGGAACGCAATTGAGAGTAGCGGTAAATTTGATGCTTTAGCATTTCGCAAAGCGCCTGAAGCCGGCCGCCCTCCTGCTCGTACCCTGAGCATTTCACTTCAAGCTTTTCCATGTCTTCCTGCATGCGGTGGGTTTCCAGGTCCGCGGATTCAATCAACTTGCCGGTGATCCAGAATATGAGCCAGAACCATCCGGTTTCAAGCAGATAGATGAACGGCAGCCCGGTCAAGAAACTGCCCGCGTTAAATATAATGGCTCCTGTTCCGATGAGCGAGGCGATGGCCGCCACGCCCGCCGACTGCAAGGGTCCCGAAAAATACAGGAGCAATACGATGGGGATCGAAAAAAACAGAAAATAGGTATAGGGAGCCGTTCCGGTAATCATCCAATATGGAATGAGCGCCGTTAGAGAATAGGACAGGAGTTCTGCGCTGAGCTTTAACATAAAATCTGGGCATAAAAGCCCAGGCTTTCCTTATGTAAAAGAAAGCCGGACTCCTACTGTTACCAAATCTAACAGAATTAGGCGGGGATTTCCACTGCCGGGGAAAAGTAGATTTTTTTAGTTGAAGAGTGAATGATAACTTATCCCCCGATAAATTCTTTTTGCCTTGATTGGTTCGCCCTTATTGAAATATCATTTTTCCAAGGGTGAATTTTCCCTCTTCGTTTCGAATAAACCAGTTCAGCTTGGTGTTCTCAATGCTGTCGTCGTCCAAATCGTTCATGCCGACGGATAGGCCCAAGGTCTGTCCCCGCGTGGGCGCCCGCATGCGCAAAAACTTCCACGCGATAGCCGCGTTGATCCGGTAACCGTCTTCGGTCCTGACCGACGCAACCTTTATTTCAGAATCGGAGGGTTTGCGCTTTTGAAACCAGGCATAGGAATGAAAAAACCCGTCCGCGCCGGGCGGCGTGATGCCGATTTGAAAGTCTTTGGTGTTCCCCCACAAGAGACCCTGACCGTCAGGGTTGACGTAAAATTCGACTAAATCGCTTTTATAAATATCCGCATCCTTATATTTGACTTGAATGGACTGATCTTTGACGATCGCCTGGATGTAGAGAGAATCCTGGTCCCACAGGACTGAAACGGTGGCGTAAAAATCTCTTTGGTCCGCGATTCTCCCGTTTTCAATCAGCTCGTTTGAAAAGGGGATCACTTCAGCCCGCTCCCACTCCTTCGGATTGAGTTGAGGAAACCCGCTTGAAAAATGAATGTTGTAAACGGGCCGCTCCAAATCCATCGCCATGACTTTGGTCCCGGTAATTTTTGCGAGGTTAATGGGAAAACCGACGGCTTCGGCAGTGATCCTTCCGGCAAAATCGGGAATTTTTTTCATCGCTACGCGGACAGGATCGTACGATTCAAAAATCCGGTGGATCACGCCGTCCTTAAAGAAATTGGCCAGAGAAAGAAAAATCATGGACTGATCGAGCATTAAATAAACGGGAGTGATCCGTTTGGTTTTCAAGTCGTAAGCGTCGCGGAACCCAAACTTGTACTTTTTTCCATCCACCACATGAACGGGGCGCAGGCCCAGCTCCTCAAGTTTCCTTAAATTCTGAACCACTTCCCTTGGAAAATGCGAAACCGCCAGACACGAAGCGTGAGGCGTGATCACATGGTCGCGAAGCGCGTTGAAGCCCAAATAGCCGTCCTGCGGAGAATCGGACGCCGACCAGCCCCAAACGGGGTAACGCAGACTTTCCTTGTGCAGCATCTGAGCCCTGGCGAAATTTCCGGCGGAAATTCCGCAGACGGTGCCTCTCTCGTCCATGAAAATTCCAGGGAGGTAAGCCAGAAAAAGACCTCCGCCCTGCCAACCCGGCTTTAAATACTCGATGCCGTAACGCTTCTCGAGCGTGCGGTCCAGCGCAGTCCAACTTTCAAGCGGCAGTCCGCCCACCGCGATTGATAAAACGCTGGCCAACCGGGCTTCTGATCCCAGAGACACATAAAGCCACTCGGTATATTTATTTTTATCGGCGTCAATGCCGCCGTAAAGCAGTTTTTTTTCCGCGTTATAGAGCTTGCTCCAGTTCGCCGAAGCCAATATTTGATCACACTCGGGTTTCAGTTCCGGAAAATACTGTCGAGCGACGACGATGCCCGCGTAGTAGTTTCCAAGATCGACGCTCGATACGAAGGGGTCTTTATGCTTTTTGGCGGGGTCGGTATATAGCCAGTTATAAGGAAGCCCGTTCCAGGAGCGCGCCGTCTGCATGTTCTTTAAAATTCCGCGCGCCTTTTCCAGTGCCGAAGCGCGGGGTTCAAAACCAAGCTCTACGGCCCCCACCAGATCCGCGAGGTAGAGTCCGATGTTTGTAACGGAAGTGTAGGATTGCTGAGTATGGCGGTTGTTGTCCAGGGGCAATCCGGTTTCAGGATCTCTTGTGAAATCAAGATAGCGGTAGGTATCTTCCGCCAGGTCCATCAAATACTTCTTCTCGTCGGCGTTGATGCTCTCCGCAATTTGGGCGAGCGCCACCGCTGGAACCATCCAGAAAAAAA
>JANLTE010000413.1:0-1739 GCA_031362785.1 Elusimicrobiota bacterium | reverse complement strand
GCGCGAGCAATTCCTGGCGAGCAGGTTCGAGATCGGCGGGAAACGGCATCTGCGCTACGACAACGCGGTGTTGTTCAACCAATGCCACCCGATTGACCGCGTACGCGCGGAGTTCATCGACGCTCGCCGTCTCCCCGATCGGCGAAATCACAACCGGCGGCGCCGCTTCGCACAGCGCGCCCAACACGGTGGCGACATCGGGATCGGCCGGCGCACCATCGGGCGGCGCCGTCGAAGTTGTTGAACCCGACGCCGAAGTGGACTTCGATGCCTTCGTGGACGATCCGGTGGACGATGTCGACTCCGGCACCGTCACGGTCGGCGGTTGGGCCGCGTTGCTTGACGGCACGGAAGGAAACCGAAAGTACCTTGCTCAGCACCGCACAATAAAGCCGGGAACGATCCTGAAGATCCGCAACCTGGCCACTAACCAGGAGGTCTTCGTCCGGGTGACAGGCCCGCCGACAGCCGGTGATGATTCAATCATCATTCTTATTTCCAGGTCGGCCTATGATCGCCTGGGGGCAACGGAAGCCAGCTTTCGTGCAGAGATCACATTCTATAAATAATTGGCATGAAGCCTTTCCTTATCGGGTTGGCTGTTTTGGCGATAGCCTTCCATGCGTCCTCGCAGAACCTGGTCATTAACCCCAGCTTTGAAGACCACGTACGCTGCCCCAGTAATTTCAGTGCAAACAGCAGAGATTTCAACCTCCCTGGATGGAAGTCGGCAAATACTGGAACGCCGGATTACTTTCACCAGTGCAGTTGGGGAGACTGCGATGTTCCGTTTAACTGGGCAGGAGAATCCAATGCGCATTCAGGCCTCGCTTACGTAGGAATCTACGTCTGGAACAGACCGAATTCCAAGCCCCGCAGCTACCGGGAATATGTTCAGGGGGAATTAGTGAGGCCCCTTGAAAAAGGTAAACGGTACAGAATCGAATTTTATTTTAAGCTCGCCTCGTATTCCGTCTACACGTCTGACCGGATCGGCTTGATGCTGAGTGATTCCTCCTTTTTTGTGGCAGCTGATCAAACGTTGAACCGGACCCCCGCCTTATCATTGATTCGAACGGCGCCGATAACAGCAGACGCCTGGGAATGTGCAGCCATTGAGTATCGGGCGTCGGGCGGCGAGCGGTTTGTTACAATCGGAAATTTCTTTGACAACCTGTCGACACAATTTAGCCAATTGGAATTCCGGAAGGGAAAAAGCCCCATGCTGAGCGGAAGCGCCTATTTCTATGTGGATGATGTGGCCGTCGTGGCGTTAGACAAAGAGGAACCCCTTCGCCTGGTGTGGACAGATGGAGAAGAGATAAAGCCGGAAGAGACCTATGTATTGAGAAATACCCAGTTTGAGTTCGATCAGTATGTCCTTCTGCCTGTTTCCTATCCCGAATTGGATAAGTTAGTAATGATCCTTGCAGAAAAACCATGGAGAGCCGAATTGATCGGGCATACGGACGACATCGGGGGTGATGAATACAACCTGGAGCTTTCCCGCAACCGGGCGAGCAGCGTCGCGCGATATCTTGTTTCCAAAGGGATTGCCGCAGACCGCCTTTCCATTTATGGATTTGGCAAACAACGGCCTGTATCAACGGCCAAGGACGAAGAAGCAAGAACGCTCAACCGGCGTGTCGAAGTCAGGTTTATTAAATAGACTATAAGTGCCCCCGCTCTTCAGAAATTCCGAGGCACTTCAGGATTTTCTTGATGAAAAATCTGAAAAG
>JANLTE010000383.1:0-3816 GCA_031362785.1 Elusimicrobiota bacterium | reverse complement strand
CCCAGGATCGATTTGATGTGAACTTTTCGGATCTCGTCCGCGGCCTTCCCCTCTAAAATTTCATCGCGAACGCTCTCCACCAGCCGCCGCGACTCGAAGTTCTTCCAGTAAACTTCTTCATCCTCGAGCCCCTGGATGTTGAACGCCTCTTCTCCCTCCACGATGCCCGCGCGCTCTTCTCCCGTCACCGCTCCTTGATCCAGCAGGCCCTCCGCGAAACTCTTCAGTATCGCCGCATCCGGAAACACATGCAGCCACTCCAAATCGACTTTTCCCCAGGCGCCTTCCACTCCCACCATTAACGGCGCTTGCGCCGCCTGCGAACGATCGGATGCTTTATCGTCCACTTGAAGCTTCGTCCTTACGAGCGTTAGAATCTTGCTCAAGTTCCTCTGCGCGGCCACATATCCGTGAGCGTCCTGAATGTGGATCACGAACGGAACGCTTTCCGCTTCGGTCTTGCCCTGCGCTTCGGGCGCGCGTTTGCCGTCTTCCGAAACGGGCCACCAGCTCTCCGCCACCGTCCCGATCTCGGCGGGAACCTTAAAATCCTGGCTCTCAGATTCCGTCCTTTCCAATTTCTGCGGCTTCATGTACTCCCAGGGCTTCTCCGTTTTCTTCCGCCGGGTCTCCATCTCCTCGAGGGATTTGCGCCTCTCATCCCAAATCGACGCCTCCGCGATCGGCGGCGCCACGATCCCGAACAATAGCGATCCGAGCACGGTCAGGGACACCGCCCGCATCAGCATCTGGCGCTTTTTATCCGCCCAAAAACCGATCATGCCTGGGCTCCTCCGCGCAAAAAAAGTCCCCGGTCTAGAACGGGACCAGGGATTTGACGCGTCAATGCAATATTCACCAGCGTATTAGAATCTCCCCCATCCGGATAGACGATATGCCTCAAAACTTTCTTGAGCCGCAGCCCTTCGTCCCAAACGGGTTCTTTCGCGAGCGCGGCTTTCGCGCTTTCCAGCGCGTCGAAATCTTTCTCCGGCAGCGACTGCCATGGGCGAACATACAGTCTGTTCCAGTTTTCCTTGCTCCACTCCTCTTTCTGCTTGCGCCACGATTCTTTTTCCTTCAGATAGTCTTCGCGGACCGGCGAGATCATGCCAGGAGCTAAGCGGGAGTTTGCGGCAGGCGCTATTGATTCATGGCTCACCGCAATAGCTTGCGCCGTCCCGCGCGCGACGCGAACCTGACGAGCGACGCGCCGCGACTTCGATGACTTCATGTACCGGTGCCCCCGCGAGAGCGAAGCGACCATCATTTTTGGAGCCAAAACGAAGGCGAAACTCTTCACCAGAGTTCCCATGACACAGACGGATTGGTTGGCATTGATCGGAGCGACGGCGGTAAGATGGGTATAGCCGTTATTCAGGCCGGAAAAATTGAAAAAACAGGCGAACACCAAAAGGCGTATACCCCTGTCTCGATATCTGGGCGAGCGCGATGGCTTCATGGACCCAGTCAGTATATAAGGAAAGGTCTAAATTATTCTTAAACAATTTGTAAACTTATTGTAACTTTACTGACGACGCCAAAACGCAACAAATGTCATTTCCCGCCTTAAAAGCAAGCTGAGCGAGCCACCGCAACGCAACGAAAAACCTGTTTCGTTTAACCCGTTCGGCAGAACTATTCATCAGCGCGATTTTGGGATACTGCTTGAAAGGGTGTACCGGACAACCGCATCTTTCTTATCCTCGCACATAATAAGACCTACCGTTATTTTTAGAGCACTCGATTTCATAAAATGAACGCAGTGCGTCGAGAATTGGATACGTTAGATAAAATTTCCGCATATTCCACAAATTGCTGTCGTCAAATCCTTTGCCAAAATCATCGGATAACCGCTTGGCAAGGGTTTCAAGAAGCCTTTGGCCATACTCCGCATTGAACACCCCAATAGGCAGATAAGATCCATCAGAGAAGACGAACGAATGTGGATTTTTGCAGGGCGCTGTCTCGAATTTACCCACGCTCTTCACGCACTTCCCGCACGATCGCCCTCACCGCGTTAAACTCCGCGTAGATCCTTTTTTCATCGAACCGTTTGATCATCAGAGTGTCTTCGTCCACCATAACGATGCTGAACATTGTCCCTTGCGGGAGTTTCATGGCGTGCCGGAGGGCTTTGGGTATCACCATCTGTCCCCGCTCGCCGAGCCGCGTGAGCCGGATGTTCACGACGCTTCCCCGGCGAAATTTTCGTTCGGGCATAAAATTATGAAAATCATATTTAATAAAGATACCTTATTGCGGCCCTGAACAAACTAGGCGAATTACGTTCATCCGGCGAGATTGCGTGGGTTGCGTTACAGGGGAATTTTGCAGCTTGGAAGGTTAGCCTTAAGGATCGCGTATAGGTATTTCCGCGCCGTTAATCAAATATGAAATTCATATTTGACTGAGGACTGAAATTGGGTTGAGGCAAGCGGGCGAGGGAACATAGGGCGCTGTCCCTAATTTACTGCTGGACGCTGACGATCTTTAGCGCATTGAGATCTTCGCTTAGATTTTTCAATGAGTCCATCAGAGTGTTTTGAGAATTAATTGAGTTGAAAATGACCAGCATTAGGTTGGCTAATCCTTTCAATTCATCCAAGCTCCAAAGCTCGGGGTGTTGAGTTACGATAATCACCGGCCGTTTAAAGATCGCGATATCGGCCGAAGTGAGGCTGATCTTATTGTTCTTGAATGAATTCTTAAATGAAATTTTAACTTCCGTATCTTGAGGGAGTTTGCTTCGAATGTCATTCTCAATTTGTTTTTGCTCGTTGAATAATTCGCCGGGCAGTTCGACCATTAATTCAACAGCCTTTTTGGCATCAATCAACTCCTGGGCCATTCTCGTCATGGCAGGCAAGCTGAGATAGTCACTCTTAATAACCTTGCCCGAATCTCCTTTCCATGCCAAAACTTGCGCGAGGTACGCTGCGGAATCCGCGAACGCTTTTTTCGCCTGCTCGGCGAGGGCGATCACGCGGTATTCTTTCACTTTAAGCATGATGTCCTGGAAGCTATGAAGTGTGACCAGCCTGTAAGCCAGTCCCTCAGGGCTGTCACCGGACAGGGAACTCATCATCGCGCCGTGAACGCGGATCGTGAGGAGCTCTTCTTGCGTGGGCGTCAGCGCGTTGCCTTCGAGGTAAGCGTGGACGAGTTCATGCGTGAGGAGAGTGGCCAGGCGGAGCAGGACCTCTTCCTTCGATCCGGTCAACGCGTCCCTGTTGATGTAGATCGCCCGCGGAACGTTTCGATTCCGATCGGATTTCTGGAAGAAAGCGGTGCCCTTATCATTGCCGCTCACCCCCTTAAACTCGCCCGCATCCGCAACATGATATTCCAGTCCCTGGAGGACATCGCCGCGAACCGCGAATCCGGAATGTTTGCGCAAATCAGCGATGATTCTGGGCGCAAGAATACCAGCGGCCGCAGACAGCTTTACGGGGTTTGTGAGAGCGCCTTCACTATCCATCAGGGTTGTTAGAGACCGATCTTTATTGTCCAATGCCTCTGTGAAGGTTTTACCGGTTTTCGCGAGCCGCCCTTTCGTTTCGTTCGTATCGATTCCCGTGCCGCCAAATATGATTTTAAGGTAGATATCCGAAACGACCTTCTGCGCGGGTCCGTTCATGTTCGCCAAACTTTCGAGATAGAAAGCGATCTCATGGCTACCGTAAATGCCCCGGCTGGCGAGCGCGCCGGAAATGAGATTGATGTTTTTGATCAACTGATCCAGCGTCAGGCCCTTTTCCTTGCGGATATTTTTCAATGCGCCTCCGGTCGCAACATCCATCCCCTCAGCTTCCC
>JANLTE010000350.1:0-3935 GCA_031362785.1 Elusimicrobiota bacterium | reverse complement strand
GCAAAGCCGTCAGCATGAAAGCGCTGGCGCATCCCAGTCTCAGAGTTTTTTTAAAAATTTTACGAAAAAGTTTCATGGGGCCTCCTTAAATCTACCGAGCAAAATGTCTGTTTTCACTAGCGATAAAATCCGGCTGATCTTTTCAACGGCAATTCCTTGACTGTCCGGTTTGAAGTAATTAATACGACGCTATTTTCCTTAATAATTCCCGTTACGCCGTTCACGAGATGATTTCTTTGATCATATATCCGTCCCGATTTCAACACAAAATTTTCTCCGCTTGTCGTCCCGATAATGGCTACTTTTCCGCTGCGATCATTTAATATACCCCGGAGCTCCAAGCTGCCGAAGTTCTGTATGAGCGTCAACGCTCCCGGCCGTCCGGATCCGGACCCTGCCAGGAGCGGCGTAAATGGATCGCGATCATCCATGTGCGGATAATAATATTTTGGAAACTCCAGCTTCTTTGTAGGCTCTTCAGGAGTTACCACCATTGGCGTTGGAGGAACCAGCGCTGCCAGGTCCATCTGCGGGTCCTCCTTCTTTGAACAGGCGGAAAGCGCGAGCAGCGCGATCAACGGCAAAGATATTACGAATGAATTGATCAGGTTAACCTCGAGACGTATAAATCAAGAATATGAGTTCCCCAGTTACCATTGTGCCTTCCACACCGTTGGCAACGTTTAACTTGCCGAAACGGCTGGCAAAAATTCGTTCCATCTGTCCAATCTCACTCAAAAAATTGGCCAAGTTGTGATAGGTGGTGGAAAAAGGAATTGAATAAGTTTGTTCAACATAATAGTCTTTGGTGACCTGTTGGCCGGGCGCAATTCTTTGCCATGTAATGTTGTGTCGATCCATTCTCTTCGATAGAAAGCGGATCAGATTGGGAACGTCTTTGGACGCTGGCAGTTTTTTTTCAGTTTCTGAAATTTCACGGTTTAACTGTACAATTTCTTTTTGCAGCTGAGGGAGCCGCGCCGCGCGCCTTTCAGACTCGACGTATTCCTGCTTGATTTTCCCCAGTTCGTTTTGCAAAATTTTCGACCGGCTGTTGAGCGGCACCAAAAGATATTTATAGTAAGCGAACAGGCCTCCGATTAGGATAATTGGGAAAGCGATGATCAGCTGCTGCATTTTCTTTTTGTCCATTTAAACCCCGAACTGCTGAGGAGGCGGAACGTAAGTAAAGCTCATGGAAAAATCGTAAGTCATTTGTTTATTTTGGCCCGCGGAAGGCCGCGCCTCAATGGAGCTTAAAGTCACGCTGCTGAACCGTTCGGGCTTGGATTCCAACGATTGCAGCCAGTCGGCAATCGCATCGGTGCTCATCGATCCGGCAATCGCAATGATGGAAATGTTCTTGGTGTTTTGATCTTCCATCAAAGTGACGTCTTTGACCCAAATTTCGGACGGGAGAGTTTCATAAAACGCTTGCAAAAATTTTGGGTAGAGCAGCCGGCCCTGAAAAAGTTGAAGCACGGTGTTTTTCTTCGCGTTTAAGACGGATTTTTGGCCGTCGAGCTGTTCGACCTGGGCAACTTTCGCCTTAATGGATGAAAGCTGCGATGACCATTTATCCTTTCGGGTTACGTCGGTTTTATACGTTCTGAGCATGTTGAAGTATATCCCCGCAGATGCGAATGTCATCAATGCGAGAGATGCGTACGCCACAATCAGCCAATCTTGGCCTTTTCCTTTGTCTTGAAGTTCTTTAGGAAGGAGGTTAATTTTTATCATTCTGTTTTCAAATTAATCTATTGAATCGGTGGGCTTGCGCATGGCCAATCCCATCGCCACCGCGAGCGTCGCACGATACTCTTCAGGAATTCCATCGGTGCCAGCGATTTTTTGGAACGGATTCATCTTCTCCACTTGAAAAGTCAATTCCTTGTTCATGTAATCGGTTAGGCCTTTAATGTTCGCTCCCCCGCCGGTAACATAACCTCTGGTGATTTTTTTATCTTTCCCTTGTGTCAAAAAGTATTGGATAATTTTTTTTGCTTCCGCAACAATGTCTTTTGCCATCGCTGTTGTGGCATCCGACATTCCTAGAGCTTCTTTTTTGTCTTCTCGAAGGGCTGCCGCATCCTTGTCCTCTTGGGTTTGAAGAATGCCATAAGTTAATTTCAATCGCTCTGCGGTCTTTTGGTCTACACCCAGGCTTTTCATCGCGGCCTTGGTGATGCTAATTCCCGCCACGGGGCTGTCCTTAACCACCATTGAAACGCCCCTTTCAATAATTACAAAATTCGTCTTGGTATGCCCGATGTTAATTATAAATGCGGTCTCATCGGTGGGTATATTGTCGAGAATTGCTTCGTAAGCTGTTTCGAGCGAAAATGCGTCAACATCGATCACGGCGGGTTTGAAGCCGGCTCCTTCAAGGATTTCGATCCGCTGGTTAACGAAGTCTTTTTTTGCCGCCACTAAAACCGTCTCCATCTTTTGCTTGCCTTCTTCCGTTACGTCTCGAAACGGGTGGAACCCGATGTAAACTTCTTCAACGTTGAAAGGGATGTAGGGCTCCGACTCGGCTTTGATCGTTTTGGAGAGCTCTTTTCGCGTTAGTTTTGGAAATTTAACGTAGCGCACGATCACGGAATTTCCAGAAACGGAAATGTTGGCATTTTTTGGAATTCCCTTGCCCGAACCTCGGTATGTGCGAAGAGCGCTGGTTAAACTGGCTTTTTTTTCTTCCGGAGATGTATCAGGTTTGTCCGAATCGGACAATGGGATTACGGACCAGCGGATGAGCTGATATTTTCCGGGAGTGCCTTTAAGTTGGACGATTTTTATGGAGGCTGTTCCTAAATCAATTCCGACGCAGTCTGTGGAATTGAGACCGGGGATCTTTAAGGGCGGAAGTTTTTCAATCAACTGCGTTACATCAAATGCCATTTATTGACTCTTTGACTTGATTCAACTGCGTGCGTCATCGACCCTGCTTCGTTTGTTCCGTCAGCTTTGAGCGAATTCCAGATTGAACTCATAAAAAAGCCTCGTAAAAAATGAGTTGTTTTCTTCCTGAGAGTCCAGGGAGCGTACGGCGCAACAACTGATTTCCTCTCGGCGTTTTTTAAGTTGAAAAGCGAAGCCGCGAAAACCAAAAAAATACTGAATTATCCGTCGGAGAATGCGATTCACTTTTCGGTCTAAATATAGCAGATAACCTATAGGTTGTCAATGATAACTTTAATTTTGGTATTTTCAAATTTTTCTTCAATAATTGCGTTGATTTCCGGATTAAATAAGTCCATATTTGGAGCGCATTTTTTAAGCCATTGGCATTGCTCCTCCGCAGCCCTTAGCGCATTGGGGTCGTGAGTAATTCTCCACTGCTGCAAATAAAATCGTGCCGCCGCCCTGCGAATCCAAACATTTCTTGGCTCCAGATCCAGCGCGATAACGATGTCTCTCATCCGTCCGCTCTCATAGCGATAATATGCGTTCAGAGGATCAATCAGCGTCGCCGCGCGAGCGGCTTCGGGTCTTGATGTCCGGCTCGATTCACGGGTGTTCCACCGAAAATAGAGATCGGCGATCCCAGGGAAAGCGGAGAAAGTTGCTAGGAGAATGAGCGTCCCAGTAGCCAAAATTTTAGATTTGCCGGGTAGCGGCAACGACAATTGCGTTTCGGGCATCAGCTGAGACAGCGAAAAGCCCGCAAGGAAAAATACGGGAGGATACCTTATGCTAAAATCGAAAAACGCTTGTAAAAATATAGCTCCCACGATCCAAGCCCATGGTTCGGTCCATGACTTTCTTTCGCGCAGTTTTTTTAGAATGGGCCATAAAACCCACACCAATAATAAGATCCCCAGAACTCCGATTTCGCACAACAGGTTGAGTGGTTCGTTGTGGGCGTAGGGTGGCAGTCGAATTCCACCGATGGACTTAAATTCCGGATAATAGTCTCTGAATGTCCCGAGACC
>JANLTE010000321.1:0-5191 GCA_031362785.1 Elusimicrobiota bacterium | reverse complement strand
CGATAACACCGGTCAAAAACATATCGTTAACGTTTCGGCGATGGAGGGGAAGTTTCACCGCTACACGAAGACCGACAAGCACCCCCACACGAATATGGCGAAGGCCGCGCTCAACATGCTCACCCACACATCCGCGAAGGGCTTGTCCGGAGACGGAATTTTTATGAACGCCGTCGACACCGGATGGGTTACTGACGAAGATCCTGCCGCGCTATCGAAGCGCAAACAGGAAACCCACGATTTTCAGCCGCCGCTCGACATCGTCGATGGCGCCGCCCGCGTCTGCGACCCCTTCTTCCACGGCACCCTCACCGGAAAACACTGGTGCGGCAAATTCCTCAAAGACTATTTTCCCGTCGACTGGTAGTTTCTAAAGCATGAAAAGAATCCACATTGCGATCGGAGTCGCCGACGTTTTAAAGTCGGTGGACGATTATTCGCGGCGCCTGGAATGCAAACCCGAAGTCGTTATCCCAAACGAATATGCCCTCTGGCGAACGCCATCCATCAATTTTTCTATACGGCGTGATGAAAAAAATACCGGCAAACTCCGCCATCTGGGTTGGGAAGACGATTCCGCCCCTAAATTTACTCAGGAAATAGACGTGAACGGCATCGCCTGGGAAAACTTCAGCCGCGATCAACAGGCGGATGAAATTAAAACGTTCTGGCCGGACTCTAAAAGATGAAAGACGATTCGTTCCGGGATTTCGTCCTCGAACAACTGGAAAGCGTCCAGGGGATATCGTGCCGGAGCATGTTCGGCGGTTACGGTCTTTATCAGGCAAAATCTTTTTTTGGAATCATCTTTAAAGGGCGGATTTATTTCAAGGTGTCGGATAAGTCGCGCCCTCTCTATGTAAAGGCCGGAAAAAAACCGTTCAAACCCAGCGCCAAACAAACTCTGACCTCCTTTTACGAAGTTCCGGAAAACGTTCTGGAAAGCAGGCCCGAAATAACGGACTGGGCCGAAACCGCGGTACGCGCCGGCGCCTCGCCTAAATAATGGATCCCATTTTCGCCGGTAAAAAAATCCTGGTCGTGGACGACGACGAAGCGGTGATGGATTACATTAATACTCTGCTGGTTTCAGAGGGATTTAAAACGGTCACTACCGATAACGGCAAGGAGGCGTGCCGCCTCGCCCAAACCGAGCTGCCGGACCTCATCATTACCGACGCCGAGATGCCGGTCATGAACGGTTTCGAGGCCATCAAGATCATCCGTTCCGACCCCAAGACGCGCCTGACGCCGATCATTTTGGTCACGGGCCTGTACACGATAAAGGATAGAATTAAGGGCATCGAATCCGGCTGCGATGATTTCATATCGAAACCCTTCGACACCGGGGAGCTGATGGCTAAAATCAGATCGTTGTTGAAACTTAGCTATTACCGCCAGCTTTTGGACGAGAAGGAAAAATTTGAATATGTGCTGGACCACATGAATTCCGGCATCCTTGTTTTGGATTCCGATCTGCGACTTACGCAGATCAACAAAAAAGCGCAGGACCTTTTTCAAATAAAACCGCCGCGGGACCCGTCCTTCGATTTTTTCAGTCACATTTTCAAACAGTTTGAAGTGCGATATGAGGGTGATCTCCGAGCCGAGGTCCGGTCGAAAGCGCTCACCTTTGAGATCGCGCGGGCTGAAACGAAAGATTTTAGTCCGCTCATCTTGCACGCGCAGTCGAACTGGGTCAAGGATCCGGCCGGCGGGTTGAGCAGCATCGTGATGATAGTGATTGACGTCACCAAGCAGAGAAAGATGGAAATGGTTAAATTCTCGTTTCTGGATTTTGTTTCCCATAAATTGATCACGCCGCTCACCACGATCAGCGGGTGCTTCGCCATGCTTCAGGAGGGCACCGCATCGAAAAAATTAATCGATATCAGCGCCGGGCAAGTGAACGAGCTGCAGAGCCGCATCATGAATATTTTAAGCTACTGCGAAATTATGGGCCGCGACCGGGACTTTCCGGTCGATGTGATAAATCTATCCTCCTATCTCGCGCAGGTGAAGGGTTCGTTTGCCCGCGAAAAAAATGGCAAGAAAATTACTTATGAGGTGGTCTGCGCGGGCGAGAATTTATTGCTGAATTTCGAAAAGAAATATTTGGACCTGATCATAAAAAATCTGGTCGACAATGCGGTAGAGTGCAACGATCGGGATGATATTGCGGTCCGGATCGAGGCGCGTCAGCTCGGGGAAGTGTTGGAAATTGCCGTGACCGACAATGGACGGGGCGTGCCGCCCGAGGAGTACGACAGGATTTTTGACAAATTCTACCAAATCGACAAATGGTACACCGGAAACTTCAAGGGGGTGGGGCTCGGGCTCGCGATCGTTAAGCAGTTGCTCACCCAGCGGGGCGGACGGATCCGGATCGATTCCAAAGTGGGTCACGGCGCGACTTTCACTATGACGCTGCCCTGCGGCTTCGTTTCCGCCGGCGACCGCTAAAATATTCAGAAAATAATGTTATGGACTCAAATAATAGAATTCTTGAAACGCTGACGAAGTACTGGGGGTACGCGAGCTTCCGCTTGTTCCAGGAAGAGGCGATCCGCTCCATCTTGGACGACCGCGATACGCTCACCGTGCTGCCGACGGGCGGAGGGAAATCGGTTTGTTTCCAGCTGCCAGCGCTTTTGTCGGAGGGGATGGCGGTGATTATTTCGCCGCTGATATCGCTCATGAAAGATCAGGTGGATTATCTAAAAGAGCTCGGCATCGCCGCCGAGTGTCTGAATTCAAGTTTGGACTCATCGGCGCGCCATGAGGTGACGCAAAAAATTCGATCAGGCGCGCTGAAACTCCTTTACCTGTCGCCCGAGCGGCTCATGATCGAGCAGACCACCGACCTCCTTAAAAGCGTCAAAGTCTCGTTCTTCGTGATCGATGAAGCGCATTGCATCAGCCATTGGGGCCACAATTTCCGCGATGAATACCGCCAGCTGGGCATGCTCAAAAAAAAGTTTAAGAACATCGGGGTCCACGCTTTCACCGCGACCGCCACTTTAGAGGTTCAGGAGGATATCGTTAAGGAGTTGAACCTGGACGATCCGCACCTCTACATTGGCAACATCGACCGCCCCAATTTAAACTATCGCGTTTTGCCTCGCTCGAGCAACCTCATCGGGCAAATTGTAGATGTGATCAAAAAGCATCCCAATGAGCCTGGCATCATTTACTGCCTGAGGCGCGCCGATGTGGACGAGATTTCGAAAAAGCTAAGCGATTTGGGCTATCAGAATCTGCCGTATCATGCCGGGCTGACGGATGATGTTCGGAAGCGGAACCAGGAAAAATTTTCGTCGGAACGCGTGAACATTATCGTCGCGACCATCGCGTTCGGCATGGGCGTGGACTGCTCCAACATTCGCTATGTGGTTCACGCGGCGATGCCCAAATCGATCGAGCATTATCAGCAGGAGACGGGGCGCGCGGGGCGCGACGGGCTTCCGGCGGACTGCACGCTGTTTTATTCCGGCGCCGATTACCGCACCTGGGAATACATGCTGCGCGACGCTTCCAATAAAGATGTTCTGCTTGCAAAATTGAGCGCCATGTACAACTTTTGCGTCCGGCCCGAATGCCGCCATCGCACCCTCGTGAATTATTTCAAGCAAAGTTACGCGAACGCTAACTGTATGGCCTGCGATTATTGTCTGGGCGAAGTGGAGATGGTTCCCGATCCGCTCGTTGTCGGCCAGAAAGTCCTTTCCTGCGTCGCGCGCGTGAACGAGCGTTTCGGCGCCGACCACATCGCGGACGTTTTGAAGGGGAACCCCACCGAAGCTGTTCAGCGATGGGGACACGAGAAACTATCAACCTTTTCCTTAATGAACTCCGAAACGAAAGTGTTCATCCGGTTCATGATCGAACAGCTCATCGGCCAGGGTTATCTCCGGCGCGAGGGCGAGTACATGACGATCGTCATTACGGGTACGGGGCACGACCTTCTGAAAAGTAGGGCTAACGCTGTCCCCGCGCTTGCCAAACCCATCGTCGCGCTTAAAAAGAAGGAAATTGAGATCAAAGCTAAGACCCGGCGCGATTCGGAGTGGGAGGGCGCCGACCAGGATCTGTTTAACGCGCTGCGCGCCAAACGCGCGGAACTGGCCGCCAAAAAAGGCGTCCCGGCCTACATTATTTTCAGCGATAAATCCCTGAAGGACATGGCGCTCACCGGCCCTAAAACAATGGAGGAGTTCGCTAACGTGTTTGGCGTAGGCTCCGCCAAGCAAAAACAGTACGGCGAAATCTTCATCGGCGTTATCAAAGAGTATGCGGCCGTGGGCGTTTAAATCAAAAAAGACCTTGTCCGGGGCGGGCCATTTTTTGTATACTAAAAGCCCTTCTCAATGGCGAGAAGTCAGCGGCATCGCAGCCCTGATTGCCAGACAAATTCCCATTAAAATCCGTTAAAATATCAAAAGAGGTTATCTTTATGGCCATGAAACAAAATGTAGAAAAATTAATTTCCGATATTAACAAGAAAGCGGGTAAAAAAGCCGGTCTGACCGAAATTTTCGGTTCCAACGTTTTCAACGACAATATCATGAGAAAAGTGCTGCCGAAAGCCACTTACGCCGCGCTTAAAAAAGTGCAGACGGGCGAAGTGAAGCTGACCGCGGACGTCGCCAATGTAGTGGCGGAAGCCATGATGGACTGGGCGATTTCGAAGGGCGCGACCCACTACACCCATTGGTTTCAGCCGCTCACCGGCAGAACTGCCGAAAAGCACGATTCATTTTTATCGCCGTTGGCGGACGGCACGGCTATTCCTGAGTTTTCCGGCAAACAGCTGATCCAGGGCGAACCCGATGCTTCGTCGTTTCCTTCCGGCGGCATCCGCGCCACTTTCGAAGCCCGCGGCTATACCGCCTGGGACTGCACTTCTCCGGCTTTCCTTAAGGAAGACGCCGCTGGTGACGTAACCCTTTGCATCCCGACCGCGTTCTGCTCTTACACGGGCGAAGCTCTCGATAAAAAGACTCCTTTGCTCCGTTCTATGGAAGCCGTATCCAAACAGGCGCTCCGCGTGCTCCGCGCGCTGGGCGAAAAAAACGCGAAGCGCGTGACTTCGACCGTGGGACCCGAACAGGAATATTTCCTGATCGACAAGACCTTTTTCGATGAACGCGCGGACCTCATTGCTACCGGACGCACGCTCTTCGGCGCGGCC
>JANLTE010000302.1:0-2407 GCA_031362785.1 Elusimicrobiota bacterium | reverse complement strand
GCTGTGCCTGGGCGCAAGCTTCGTAAAAATCGCCCGAGCTGACGAAATCATCGAAGAAAAAGTAATTGATAAAAGAGGAAACACCGACATGCCCGTAAGCCAGGGCATCTACACAAAACCGGTGTGGAGGAAAATGGGACGCGGCGCCTACCTAGGCGGATACATGGACTTCGAATACCGCAACCGCCAGGATGCCAAACAGAAATTTGAGGCGATCCGCATGGTGCCCTTCATTTACGCTGACATCGCGCCGGGCATTCGTTTCGCAACGGAAATTGAGTTCGAGCACGGCGGCGCCACCAGCGGCTCCAGCAATGGCGACGCAAAGTTGGAGTTTGCGGTGCTGGACTACGACGTTTTAGGCGAATACATCACGCTCCGCGGCGGACTGTTGCTGATCCCGCTCGGAAAATTCAACTCCATCCACGATTCGCCCATCAACGACCTGAACGACCGGCCCGCAATTTCACGGTTCGTGATACCGTCCACATTTTTCGAGCCGGGCGCGGGACTTTACGGGACAGCCTACCCTTGGGGCCCGGCTAAGCTGGACTACTCTTTATATTTCACGCAAGGGTTCAACGGCGGCGTTGACGGCAACGGACGGATCCGCAGTTCGGACGGGCTTCGCGGAGCGCGCAGCAGTGTGAACGGATCGGGCGACAACAACGAAAACATTTCATACACCGGGCGCGTCGGGCTCTCGCCGGTTTTGGGATCGGAAATCGGAGCGTCCTTTCACACCGGGACCTGGGACACCGCTGGACAAAACGCCCTGCACATCTGGGCGCTCGACTGGGGATTTCAATGGAAGTGTCTGGAATTCCTGGGAGAGTACGGCAACGCTGACATCGAAAGAAGCTCGCCAACCCACGCTTCAGTTCCGGGAAGAATGGACGGATATTATTTGCAGGTTAACGCTCATTTTCTAGACGACTTCGTGCGCAAAGGCTCTGTATTCACGGGAGTTGCCCGATGGGACCACACCGATCTGGATTTAATGAACCAGACATCGCTACAAACGGCGAACAGCAACCAGCGGCTAACGCTCGGGCTGAACTTCCGCCCCGTTGAGCAAACTGTGTTTAAGATTGACTATCAAATTAATTACGAACACTTCGCGCCAACCCGCACGAATAATAACGCCTGGGTGCTTGGATTTGCGACCTACTTCTAGAAAAGGGAGAAATAGGTCGCTGCCCCTCATTATTTTTCTGGCTGCCGCGCCGCTGTGCGCGGCCGGCGGCCAGGAAATTGCCGCCAACTACCAGGAGCAGGTTTTCCTAAATGAGGAGGGAGCGCTTAAAGCCGTGTTTCCCGACGGGACCGCGATCGTGAAGGAAACGATCGGCATTTCCGAACAACAAAAGGAAAAAATTGAAGCTCGGCTCGGCTGGACGCTGCAGGAAAAAAACTTCCTCATCTATAAAGGAAGTAAAGACGGGGCTGTGCAGGGCTACGCCGCCATCACCGAAGAAATTGGGAAGTTCAAGCCGATCACTTTCATCGTAAAAACATCTCCGGAAGGAAAAATCGAAAGCGTAGAGGTGATGGTTTACCGAGAAGCCGTGGGCTCGGAAGTTCGGAGGCCGCGCTTCACACGACAGTTCAAAGGTAAATCCGCAAAAGACCCGCTCAGGATCAACCGCGACATCATTAATTTAACCGGGGCCACCATGTCAGTTCAGGCCATGACAGCGGGGGTCAAAAAAGTTTTGGTGTTGCTGGACGAACTGGTCATCAAACCGCAGGGGATTTCAAAATGAACATCACCATCTGGAAAAACATTCACAACTATTTAGGCCTCGCAAGCGCTCTCTTCTTAACGGTACTGCTGGTCACGGGAATTTTACTGAACCATCCCAAATGGATTGAAAAAAATAGCCCGACCATTGTTGTTGCAGATCCCGTTCATCCGCAAAAGATTTTCATGGGGAAAAAAGACGGCCTTTATGTCTCCCTGGACCGCGGCCAAACTTGGGAGGAAGTTCCCATGCTCTTCCCCCCACAGGAAGTGGCCGACATCGCGTTTTCTCCGGCCGCGCCCCAAAGCATTTACGTCCTGGAAAAGTGGGGCAAAATTTTCCACGCTGAGGACGGAAAAATTTGGAATAATATAGCCGTTCCCTTCGATCCGCAATCCACCGGCATTGAACTCAATAAAATTTCGATCGGGAAAGAAAATAAAATTTGCGTTTTCACAACGAACGGATGGATGACTTCGACCGACGGCGGCCAATCGTGGGACACCGCTTCACTGGACCTGGAAGGACGGCCCGCGCACCGACTGGTGCTCATGCTTCATAACGGCTATTTTTTCGGACCTCGGTTCGCGTGGCTTTACGATTTCTCGGCGGCGGCGCTCTTAATGTTAATCATCACGGGATTTATTTTATGGAAAAGCGGC
>JANLTE010000259.1:0-2599 GCA_031362785.1 Elusimicrobiota bacterium | reverse complement strand
GGGCTGATAGCCGGCTTCGATCAGAGTCTCAAAGCCCGCTTTGATTAAGTCTACCACGCCTCCGCAAAGCACGACCTGCTCTCCGAAATTATCGGTTTCGGTTTCTTCGGAGAAGGTCGTTTCGATGACGCCCGCGCGGGTCGCGCCAATGGCCTTGGCGTAGGCCAGGGCGAGCTTCAAGGCTTTTTTAGAATAGTCCTGCTCAACCGCCACGAGCGCCGGAGTCCCCTTCCCTTCTTCATAGGTGCGACGCACGAGGTGGCCCGGGCCTTTGGGGGCGATTAAGACGACATCCGCGTCTTTTGGCGGAACGATTTGGCTGAAGCGAATATTGAATCCGTGAGAAAAACTGATCACTCCGCCCTTTTTAAAGTTCGGACGGACTTCGTTTTCCCAGACTTCGCGCTGCGTTTCATCGGGCAACAAAAAGTGAACCCAATCGGCGCCCTTCACGGCTTCCGCGTTATTTGTAAAAAGATCCTGGCCTTCCTTCCACCCGTGCTTGAGCGCGAGGTTATATCCGTATCCGCCCTTCCGCACGGAAACCTTTACATTCAGACCCGAATCTTTCAAATTGAGCGCCTGGCCGTGCCCTTGAGAGCCGTAACCCAGGATTACAATTTTTTTGCCCTTTAAAAGTTTTAAGTCGCCGTCTTTCTCGCCGTAATGTTTTGCCATAATATCCTCACTTATCCGTTTTCAATGATAAAATTTTCCCGCCGCAAGCCATGGCCACTATGCCCGTGCGGCTCATCTCGAGGACGCCAAAAATTTCGAGCTTCCCGATCAACTCTTCAATTTTTTTCTCGTTGCCGGTGGCTTCGATGATGGCAAATTCGTCAGAAGAGTCGACGATCTTTGCCTGAAACTCATCCGTTATTTTTTTAAGTTTCGCTTCAGCGGTTTTTCCCGCCCGGACTTTAATGAGCGCCAGATCGCTTTCGAAATGCGGCGTCTGCACATAATCCGAGACTTTGATGACATCAATTAATTTATTGAGCTGCTTTTGTACCTGCTCCAAAACATTTTCATCACCCTTAACGACAATGGTCATGCGGGAAACGCTGGCGTCTTCGGTTTCTCCGACGGATAGAGAGTCAATGTTATATCCGCGAGCGGAAAAAAGCCCCGCGATTCGCGCCAGAACGCCCGCCCTATTTTCGACCAGCACTGAAATCGTATGTTTAGGTTCGGCAATCATGCCATGTCCACAATAATTTCATCCAGGCCCGCGCCGGCAGGGACCATCGGGAAAACTTTTTCTTCGGGATGAATGATGACGTCCATCAGGACGCAAGTGTCGGCTTTGAGAGCCGCCTCGAGCGCTGGGCGAACTTCGCTGTTTTTGTTGATGCGAATACCTTTAGCGCCGTAAGCTTCTGCGAATTTGCAAAAATCGGGGATATACTTTAAGTTTTTAATGTCCGCGCCTTTGGTGCCCATACCGCCTTCAGATGTAAGCGATGAGGCCGAGAACCTTTCCTTATAGAACAACTCCTGCCACTGGCGAACCATTCCGAGGTAATAGTTATTGATGATGATCACGATGACTTTAACTTTTTCATTCACTGCGGTCGCCAATTCCGGCATAGTCATCTGGAAAGACCCGTCGCCGTCGATGCAAATAACGTGCTTATCGGGATTGCCGAGTTTGGCTCCGATTGAGGAAGGGAATCCGTAGCCCATGGTGCCGAGGCCCCCGCTTGTTAGAAAATGGCGCGGATACTTGCAGGGATACCACTGCATCGCCCACATCTGATGCTGGCCCACGCCCGTGGTAATGATCGCTTCGCCCTTGGTGAGCTTATGCAGCTCCTGAATAATGTATTGCGGCTTCACGAAATAATCATCGGCATCGTTTTCCTTAAATGAAAGCGGATGTTTCTGATCCCACTCTCGAATCTGGCTGACCCAGGCGGAATGACTCTTCTTGGGCACTTCATTTAACAGTTCCTTAAGAGAGGTTTTCAGGTCGCCCACGACGGGGACGTCGACTTTAACGCTTTTTCCGATGTTGGCCGGATCGATGTCGAAATGGATTTTTTTGGAGTTGGGCGCGAAAGAGGAAAGCTTGCCCGTAACGCGGTCGTCGAAGCGAGCGCCACATGAGATCATGAGGTCGCATTTCTGCATAGCGGTATTGGTGGAGTATTTGCCGTGCATGCCGAGCGGACCCATGCAGAGCGGATGATCGAACGGCAAAATACCGTTTGCCATCAGCGTATGGACGACAGGGATGTTCGCCTTCTCGGCAAGTTCTTTAATTTCCTGAGCCGCGCCCGACAGAATCGCGCCGCCGCCGACATAAAGCAACGGGCGTTCAGCTTCGTTAATGAGCGCCGCAGCTTTTTTAATTTGAGCCGGATCGCTTTTCACGATGGGGCTATAGGACCGGATAGAAAATTTTTCCGGATAAATAAATTCGGTCGTAGCGCGCTGAACGTCGACGGGAACATCGATGTGGACGGGCCCGGGCCGGCCCGAGGAGGCGATGTAAAAAGCTTCGCGGACGATGCGCGCTAAATCGCGAACGTCTTTAACGAGGTAGTTATGTTTGGTGACCGAACGGGTGCAGCCGATGGCGTCGGCTTCCTGAAAC
>JANLTE010000254.1:0-1544 GCA_031362785.1 Elusimicrobiota bacterium | reverse complement strand
CCGCGAGGTCGGCGACCGGCTGGCGGCGCACGAATGGACGGCGCCAGCTCACGGTGGCATCACCAGGGCCACCGTGCCTCCGAAGGGACCGGGAGCCTGGTAGTGGACATCGCAGTTCGGGCAGGTGTGTCCGCCGACGACCTGGCCGTAGTCACCAACGCGGACGTGAAACTCGATCGGATATCTGCCAGGCGGGACTCCCTTGAACAGATAGCTGAAGCGGCCGCGGCCCGTGCCGTCGAAGCTCATGCTGCCAAGGTCGAACACTTCGGCGCCCGGGACGGTGATGCCGCTTCGCATCGCGGGGATGATGCACGAGCCGTGGTCACTCGCCTGCCCGAAAGATCCGAGGCAAACCGGCGGGACGGGAAAGTAATGCATGCCGGTCACATAGGCGGCACCAGGGCGCCCCCCGGCGATGAAGAGATCGATGGCCACGGATCGGGCGACGGGATCTATCGTCCACGCCGCGTAGCTCTCGCTCACGTTGATCGGCGCGGTGCCGACGTCCCATCCGGTGCGCCACCGAAGGCAGCCGCCGGAGGATGCGCCGCGGGACAAGCCGCGACAGGTACCCGCACTGCACGCATCGGATCCGGTACAGGAGTCGCGATCATCACAGGGACTGCCGTCCGACGCAGTCGGCCAGACGCAGGATCCGGTGCCGGGATCCAGCCGTCCCGCGAGGTGGCAATCGTCCCTGGGCGGACAGGCACCGGGGACGCCGTCGATGGCCAGCCGATCGACGGCGGCTCCGAACAGGTCGGTGGAGGGATCGGCGTCGGCCGGGTCCCAGAGCGGCGTGCGGCAGCTGGCGAGAGACAGGACGGATGACGCCACCAGCGACGCCATCAGCGCAGCCCGCAGTGCGGCCCGCAGTGCCGCCGACAATGCAGCCCTCGGTGCCGGCATCAGCCGCGCCGCCTCCCCTCGCCTCGCAGCGAGTGGACCGGATCTGCCCTTCTCACGCGGTCCGCAAAGCGGAGGGCGCTCATGTGCCGATGGTCGCGACTATGGCCCGCCGGTGTCAAACCGAGGGTCGCGCCGGCCCCGTCCGCCGACTCGCCGCCTGAGCCGCAGCCGAGACACCGCGGCCACGAAGCCGCCGTGGAAGGCGCTGCCATGGATCCCAGGACGACCCACGGTGGGGGCGGTTGGACGGGAGGCGAGCCGGGGGCCTGGACTGGCGGCCATGGTGTCGGGAAGTCGTCATGCGGTGCTCCTGGTGGCGCTGGTGGTGGGCGCTGCCTCGCCGGCCACCGCCGACGTGCCCGCCACACCCACGCCAACTCCAACACCCACGCCAACTCCAACACCCACGCCCACACCAACCTCCGGCACCAGCCCGGCCACGTCGCAGGCTCCGGCGCTGGGCGTGGGCGTCGGCTCCTCCGGCGGGGTGATCTTCGGCCGCGCGCGGAGCCTGAAGCTGACCTCGCCGGAGATCGGTCTGCTCGACCTGATCAATAATCTGCGCCATTACGAACTGGCTATCTTCATTCAGTGCTGGTGGACTTGGGAGAAGGTTGAGAATTTCAAAGGCG
>JANLTE010000173.1:0-15572 GCA_031362785.1 Elusimicrobiota bacterium | reverse complement strand
GAATTTTGACATTTACATTCTTGCCCCATCCTTGTCCGACTTAACCGACAATAAACACATCTTAATCACCGGGACCACTTCCGGAATTGGCCTTGGCATCCTAAAGCACTACCATGCTCAAGGATGGAAAGTGACCGCCGTTAACCGCAGGAAGGATGAAACGCTGGAGAACCAGTTTCGGGGCGTGGATTTTCAGCACTTCGACGTGCGAGACCTCGAATCGATCAAAAAATATTTTAAGGACGCCGCGGCAAATGATCAGATCCCAACTCTTTATCTTCTGAGCGCTGGCGTGAACAAAGTCGACAACATCGATGATTTTTCGCTCGACATATTCTGCGAAGTGATGGACATCAACTACCAAGGCGTCATGAACTTCGTGGCGGAAGCGTTACCGCGCGTGGAGGGGAAAAAAGCGGTCTTCGTGGGCGCCTCATCAACGACCAATTTGTTCGCAAACCCCAACTGCGTCGCCTACTTCGTAAGCAAGCTGGCGATCTATCGAACTTTTAAGATGATGGATCAAAAGTACAAACCTCGGGGCATCCGCTTTAAGAGCATCGTGCTGGGGCCCGTGGCGACCGGAATTTTTGTGAGCGGGAAACTGGCTTCAAAACTGCAGGGGATCGTGAGAGACGTCATTATGGTGACGGTGGAGGAGTCGGTTCCTAAAATCGCTCGCTTCATCCATTCGAGAGGCAGCACCTTCTACTACCCCAAAATTGCCGTGATGCTTTTCATCACACTCCGGATGGTCAGCACTATTTTGCCAGGGTTTTACAAAGGTTCCGCGCCGTCAAAAGAATAGCTACAATTTTTCTCAAAAGAAAAAGGCTTGAAAGGGTATTCCTTTCAAGCCTTTTTCTTTAAGCGAAGTGCTAATAATTAGCCGTACTTGTAGGAAACTCCAAACCCGCCGCGGGGCGGTTCCCATTTGATGTTTTGAAAGGGGCAGATCATGCGGGCCGCTCCGCACTCGATGCAGTTTTCGTAACCTACCACGATTTTCTTGGAAGATTCGTCCCAATCGTAGACTTTGGCGGGACAAACAGTCGTGCAGGGTTTGTCTTTGCACTTCAGGCAAATCTTCGGATCGGGAATCTGGATGTGCGATTGATGATCGTTCTTAAAAGTTAAGAGACCCAATTTTTCTTCGATGGTACCCATAGGATTATCCTTTCCCCAGAGATTTATACTTAAATGCGCCCTTCACGGCCGACTTCATTATCGTCATCGCGTTCCGGAAATTAAGTTCAGACTTAATTAAACTTCGCACGGCTTTGTTCCGGAATATTCGTTTGAGCAGCGCTGCCTGAACATCGCGCTTGGGCCGGCCGTCAACGTTAAAATATTCGAACGCAGACTGACATACCAAATCGGGAATGTCGGTCAGGAGCTGAGGCCGCGACTCAATTTCCGCTTCCAAATCCTTGTGATCGAATAGGTCGGGGATCACATAGCTTTCGCGCAACCGCTTCTGATACCCGGATAGAGTCTTAGAGGAAAAATCGCCTTTCTTTTTGGCTTCGATCACGGTTTCGGCGGCCAGTTTGCCCGAGGTCATGGCCAGGTTTGAACCCTCGCGGTGCGAAGGGTTCACCATCTGCGCGGCGTCGCCACAGATTAAAAGACCGTCGCCGTAAAGCGGAGGCATGGAGTTGTAGCCGCCCTCCGGGATCACATGAGCGCAATATTCAAGAGACTGCGCGCCGCTGATCAATTTTTTTAAAGCGGGATGTTGCTTGAGTTGATCCAGAAGCTCGTAGGGAGGGATCCCTGACTTTTGGAGGTGCGACACTTTACAGCCGAGCCCCAGCGATATGCTTTCCTTGTTGGTGTAAAGAAACGCGTAGCCCAGCATCCCCTTCGTGAAGTTGCCGAAAAGCTCAAAGGTCGCGCCCTCGTTGCCTTCCAGGTTAAACCGGTCTTCAATTTTTTCCCGCGGTAAAGCCAGCGTTTCCTTAACTCCCAAAGCGACCTCATCGGCCCTCCAGTCGTCCATGATGCCGGCTTTTCGAGCGATCAGCGAATTCACGCCGTCGCAGGCGATCACTACATCAGCCAGGAGCTCATCACCTTCGCTGGTTTTAACGCCGCAAACGCGTCCGTTCTTTTTAATAACGTCGGCAACCATGACTCCTGTATAAAACTGAGCTCCCGCCTCTTCGGCCTTTTTAGCGTACCACTTGTCAAAATTAACGCGGATGATGCTGTAGCAGTTGTGGGGCTCGCCGCGCCATTTGCTCGACTTGTACCCCAACTTTATCGCCGAATCATCCGACAAAATCATGATGTTTTGCTCGGTAATGTGCCGCTCCATGGGCGATTGAGGATCCTTCCAAAAATCGGGAACGATTTCGGCCAGCATTTTCGTGTAGAGGATCGCGCCCTGAACGTTTTTGGCCCCGGCGTAATCGCCGCGTTCAAGCAAAACGGTGTTGAGCCCCGCTTTTGCGGCGGTTAAAGCGGCGCTCGTTCCAGCGGGCCCCGCGCCTACGATAATAACGTCGAATTTTTCATCAGCCATGGTAAAAAGGAAATTGCGCTAAACGCGGCAATGCTACCCGCGAAGAACGAATAATAAAAGATATAGATTCTTTGGTTCGGAACTCATTCACCCAAAGATATAGATGATCTTTGAGCGATATTCAAGAGGATTTTAGAGATTATTTCCCAAAAAGCTCTGTATAACGCGCGGGGTACTTCTGCTTGAATTCAGCCAACAGCTTTTTGCGGTGTTCCGCCCAGGTGCCCGCGTTCGCTCCGGTCTTGCGCTTTTTGGAATCTTCAACGACGAACTTCCAAATTTTCTTGCCCTGATCAGAGGAAATATTGCAACCGGGTTTGGCCATCATGCGTTTAACATAACGCTGCCAGATGCCGTCTTCCACCTGCCAGATGAGCTTGTCCTTAAACATTTCGGGATTTGAGACTTTCGCTTTGGCGATCTCATCGGCTTTCAAATCTACGAACTGCGAGTTCAAGGGGCGCGAAGGAGCATGGCACTTGGCGCATTTATCCTGCATGATCTTATAGCCTGCCTGCGCTTCTGCGGAATATTTTGAAACATCCACGGTGGCGGGGCCAAAATCGTTTGGATAGGGATTTTTTAGCGCTTTTTCCTTCTCCGCGTCAGCCGCGGCATCCGCGAAAATGTAAGGAACGGAAACCGCGAGCCCAAAGCAGGCCAACAATGAACAAAATAGAATTTTCTTTTTCACGAAATTTCCTCCGAATGCAATCTTGAAATGATGAATGGGATGAAAAGCGATAAAGCCCTACCAGGCTTCCTGTTTTTCCGCGATGCTCATCAAATATTGTACCAAATGCTCCATCTCCTCGCCTTTGATTTTATCCTTGAACGAGGGCATGTAAAGCGGCGGCGTAGGGCCGTCCGGATTTTCTTTGGCCTCCGGATTTACGCCCTTCTGAATTTTTTCGATCAGCTCGTCGTTAGTGTACGTCCCGACGGTTTTAACGAGATCGGGCACGCGATCGCCCTGGCGGTTGAACACCTGGATGCCGTGATTGGCGTCTTTGCCGTGACAGCTCACGCAACCGTGCTTCTGGAAAATGTAGCGGCCGTGCTGGACGGCGCTCGCGAATTTCGGCTCGGGCTCTTTGGGCGAGAAAACGCGATAAGTATAGGGAATATTTTTTTCGCTTTTGAGAGACATCACATATGCCGTTAACGCTTCCACCTCATCGGGGTTAAACCCGAAGTAGGGCATGGCGGTCGGAGCGACCGGCGCGGGCTTTTTGGGATCGGCGCTTAACTTGCCTTCGGGATCGCCCGGGGTGAGGACTGCCGGGTTGGTGGCGAAATGGAGACGGATCCAGTTTTCAAGCGTGCGCTCATGTTTCTCAATGACTCCCGCGCTCACAGCGTAACCGAAATCGATGCGCGTCAGCGGCTTCACCGCAGTCTCTTCGGCCAAATCCGGCGCGATAGATCCACCTTCCCCGCGGATCTGGTGGCATCCCACGCAGCCGTTCTCGAACGCTAGATTCTTTCCCTTCTTAATAATGTCGACGCCAGTAACATTTGGGTGCGCTTCGTGGCACTTGTAGCACGACGCGTAGACCAGAGGCCCCGCGTTCATGGGGTTTTCCCAGTACTCCACCACATGCCAATCGCGCTTCTGGGCCCACTCCGCTTTTTGTTCGGGAGATTTCGGCATATGTCCGGCTTCTATGAAATTGGTGGCGAGTCCCTGGCCTTCGTGGCAAACCGTACAGCCGTATTTTTCGACCGGGTGCTTGGCGTGAATTTCGTTTTTGGGCGCGGCGTATGGATGATCGTTATATTCGTTGACCAGCGTGGGGTTCGTGTAACTGTCATAACCCACATGGCAAGTGACGCAACGGTCTACGCGGTTCAAATCGGTGGCCAAAATTTGTTTTATTTCCTGCGAGCGCGATTTTGCGAGATTATACTCCGCGTCCAGCGCTTCCTTCATCGCAGGGCTTTGGTCCATCTGCCCCTTGATTCGCGCGATTTCCATTTTTTTGTAGTGGGATTGATAGGGGCGCCACTCGCGGAAAAAATCCTGCGCCATCGCGAAGAGGAAAAGCCCCAGGACGACGAAGTTAAAAATGAAAAAGAGGTTTCTAAGCGTGAAGAGCTTGTTAAACCAAAGTTCGCGGAATTCGTTTTTATCCAAAGAAGGGTCTCTTT
Organism: Elusimicrobiota bacterium; assembly: GCA_031362785.1. Lineage (GTDB taxonomy): Bacteria > Elusimicrobiota > Elusimicrobia > 2-02-FULL-39-32 > 2-02-FULL-39-32 > JANLTE01. The sequence goes on along the minus strand of JANLTE010000173.1, from coordinate 10,894 downwards.
TTAAATATTGAAATTATATTGCGCGAGGTGAAAAATATATTTGATGTTAAAGCCGAGGCGCAAGCCGATCTTCAGCATCACGCCGATGGTCATGAGCAGAAACGCCATGGAAATAACGTAGCGCGGCCAGCTGATGAGACGCGCGAATTTCTGCGGGACCAAAAACCCGAGGGCGTAATAAAGCGTGGCGGAAAAAATGATCCAAAAGACCTGAGCGAATCCGAAAGAAAATCCGAGGTGCTTTTCGAAGGCTCCGGCGGCGGCAAATTTAAGGACCAGCGTAATCGCCGTGACGACCCCCACTCCGGTCCAGAGCGTTTTCTTAAACGCCAGATCTTTCGTTACCCAACGCGGTAAAAGAGTTCCGCCCACGAAATAGACGCCCATCAGGATGACGCCCAAAATATTGGGGACGTTCCAGGCCGGAGGCGGCGGCGCCTTGTGGTGCAACCAATTTTCCCAGGGCCAATACCAGGCCCAGTTGGGCCCGCGGAAATAGGTGCCGATAACGATTAAAACGAACCAGGCCGCGACGCCGAACAGGAAGAACGAATTCGCGAACGGCCTTTCTTTCAGCGAATAATATCCAACGCCTTCCTTATTGTCGTCCACATAAGGGATGATCATGAGGCCGACCAAAATGAGCGTGGGAATCACGACGCCCGCGATCCAGGGATCGAAATAAACGAGGAGTTCCTGCAGGCCCAAAAAATACCAGGGCGCTTTGGCAGGATTGGGCGTGACGTTTAAGTTCGCGATTTCTTCCAGCGGCGCCTTCATCCAGATGGCCCAAGCGATGAGCACCGCCATGAAAAACATGGCGTAAAGATACTCGCGCACCACGAGGTTGGGCCAAACATCCACTTTCTCTTCAGTTTTATCTTTGATGTTGAGCGGCGCGGCGGAAAAGCCGTCTTTGCGGATGCGCCAAAAATGCACGATCATAAAAATTCCGGCCAAAAATGGAAACGCGATGCAGTGGAGCACATAGAATCGGAGCAAGGCGTTTTCGCCCACATAAGTTCCGCCGAGCAGCATGAAGCGCGCGTCGTTCCTTATGTTAGCGATGGAGAACGGACCTTCGGCGCCCAGGACCGGAGTGTTCGAAGCCATGTTCGATCCGACCGTGATCGCCCAAATCGCGATCTGGTCCCAAGGAAGCAAATATCCGCTGAAGGAAAGCAGCAATGTGTGCAGCAGGAGCACGACCCCGACTACCCAGTTAAATTCTCGCGGAGACTTGTAAGAACCGCTTAAGAAAACCCGGATCATGTGGAAGATGGTGGTCAATACCATCAAGTGCGCCCCCCACCGGTGGAAGTTGCGCCAAAAACCGCCCATGCTGACCACATGTTCCAAGTCCTTAATGTCCTGATAGGCCAATTGCACCGTGGGGCGGTAATAAAACATGAGGATGATGCCTGAAAGCGTCAGGACAAAAAATAAACCGAACGAAAGTCCGCCGAGTCCCCAGGTGTAAGTAAATTTGACGGCGCGTTTTCTAAGCTTTGCGGGATGGAGGTGGAGCCAAACGTTTCCGATGATGTGCTGCGCGCGGTCGCGCGGAGTATCGTTCCACTTGCCGCCGCGGAACATGGAACGCCAGATCGGGCTGTCGATGATTTGTTTTTTAATTTTTTCTACGTCGAAGGTCATGAAGGGTTAGGCGTTAAACTCAATGAAAAATTGTTTCTTTTCGCGGAAACCAGGGCGGGTTTCCAGAACCGATTTGTCGACTAAAATTTCGCCGGTCGGCAAGAGCGCGATGGAGCAGCGGTTGAGCGGTTTGGGCGCGGGACCCGCGATGACGTCGCCGTCAATGTTGAAATTAGAGCCGTGACAAGGACACTTGAAACGCTTCTCCGCGTCAAACCAGTTAGGCGTGCAGCCCAAATGCGTGCAGCGTCCCCAGAAAGCGTAAAGGTGTCCCTCATTTTTTATGATCCAAACGCGCTGCTCTTTCATCCACTTGGTAGAAACTCCTTCGGCATAATCATCGGGTTTTCCGGCTTTAAAAATCTGCGGAGTTTCGTAGAGGACATTCGGAAACATGAACTTACCGAATGAGGCTCCAACTGCTCCCACGAACGAAGCGAAGGCGACCCAGGCGGTCCACAAAAAATCGCGGCGCGTCATGGTTTTCACCGCGGAAGCCGCAACGGGTGTCGAAGGATTTTGAGGTGATATATTTTCAGCCATGTAATTAAGGAAGCAGTATTTAATAAAAAAACATCACTACTGTCAAATAACGATGGAGCTGGCGGGAATCGAACCCGCGTCCAAAGACCTGATCACTGAGCCTCTACAAGTTTAGCCTGATATTGTTCTCGCCTGGACGCTGTCATCAGACAGAACCGCGCCCGAGGCCAGCCCCGCTGTTTTTGACCCAGCACCCGCAGGACGGAAAGTGCTGAGCGGACCTGCTATCGACGTTCGACCCTACCTAGCAGGTGTCGACAGGCGAACGTCACAGCGTATTAGGCTGCGAGGGCCAAGTTTTGGTTGGCTTGTTAGTTTTGGTCGATTGATGACGGAGCCTTCGACCAACTCCGACTTGCAACTCAAGATGAACAAAAGTCCCTGTCGAACCCTGTTCAGCCCCGGTGCTACATTTGAAAAACTTCTTAAGGCACCGTCCCTTTTTTCCGTTAAGAAGGAAAAAAGGGACCGGTAACGCTACTTTCTTTTCGATGCAAAAAATTTTTGCACGATACCTCGGCACTCTTCTTCCAGAACTCCGCCGGTGATTTCATAGCGATGGTTCAACTTAACTTTCGACAGATCCATCGCCGAACCGAGCGCGCCGGCTTTCGGGTCCCAACATCCGAACACGACTTTCTTGACGCGCGCCCAAACTAATGCGCCCGCGCACATCGCGCAGGGTTCCATCGTGACGTAGAGTATTGTATCAACCAACCGGTAGCTGCGCAACCGAGCGCCCGCGCGGCGGAACGCGACGACCTCGGCGTGAGCGGTCGGGTCTTTCCTTGATATGGATTGGTTCCAGCCGGATGCGACCTGGCGGCCTTGATGGACGAGCACAGCTCCAACGGGAACTTCGTCATGAGCGCGCGCCTTCTCGGCTTCTTTCAAAGCGCGGCGCATCCAGAACTCGTCGGATTTCGGTTCGGACTTTAGCGCGGACTTCGGAACGATACGAGAGGGGCGCAATTTAATGAGCGAAGCGCGCAGGAGAAAACGGATCGAGCGAAAGGGACGGCTTCCCGTCCAAAATCAGTTCCGCCATGAGCTTCCCGGTAATGGGCGAGAGCAATATCCCATTCCTGTAATGGCCGCTCGCGACATAAACATTTTCGAAACTGTGCAACGCGCCCAAGAGCGGCATTCCATCGGGCGATCCGGGTCGGAGCCCCACCCAGCTTCCCTTGTAAGGAAAGTCCGCCAGTTCGGGAAAAATACCGCAGGCGTAATCCGTCATCTTTTTAGACGCAGCAGAGTTTTCCAGCCGGTCAAAACCGCGGCTCTGAACGGTAGCGCCCAACAGCAAATGATGATCACCCTTCGGCACGAAGTAACAATGCACGGGATCGTCGCCCGGCGTGTTGCCGAAGTAGATCGGGCTCAGCCAGGGATGCCGGTTTCGCCAACTCTCCGGCATATCGAAAATTAAAATCTGGCCGCTAACCGGTTCGACCGGAACGAGACCCTTCAGGATCTTGCCCGTCCAGGGTCCCGCAGCGAAAACGAAATGATCCGCGGTAAACTTCGACAAATTCGTCTCCACGAAATCGAGGTGCGGCGCGTTCAAATCGATCTCATCGAAATTTTCAAATTCGAAAAAATTCACGCCCAGATTTTTAGCGCCTTCCGCCAACGCGATGGTGAGTTTGCTGGCGGAAACCTGGCCGTCTTTGGCAACCCAAAAACCACCCAACGGTTTTTTCTGGATGAACGGGAATTTTTTGACGACCCGATCGCTCGAAAGCCATTCGCATTCGAGTCCAGCGCCCTTTTGCCAGGTTTCGCGAAGTCTGAGAGCGCGCTCGTGTTCCGCCGTGAACGCAAGTTCCAGAATTCCACTTTCAGAATGAGCGATGTCGATGCCCGTGGCGCTTTTGAGCTCCGCCGCCAGCGGACCGAAAAGTTTGCGCGAGGCAAGCGCCAAACCGAGGAGCGGGCTTTGCGTCTCTACTTCAATCTGAGCAGCCAGCATCCCGGCTGAACCGCTGGAAGTTTCGGAACCGATCGAGTTCCGTTCAAGAACGGCGACTTTCAATTTTCCCGCCGATTTCCGGGCGAGCGAATAGGCGATGGAGCAGCCGATCACGCCGGCGCCCACGATCACCACATCGAATTTTTTCTCGTATTCGTAGCTCATGCGTTTCGGTTCAAAATGATAGCGGAGCGTATCTCGGCGCATTCCCCCACCCAAAACTCTTCGAGGTCTTCGCGCGGCGTCTCATCGGGAAAATCTTTGAAGCGGCGAAGGATCGACAAATCCTTGACGCCCGAAAAAACATAAAAATGATGCTGCGGTTCGGGAACGAAGCCCAGTTTCCGCTCGGTGGGGCGCAAGGCGGCGATGAGCGCTTCGTCGTTGCTCATCAGAGAAATTTGCGTCAGATCAATCGTGCAGGCGAAGGCCTGAACGCTCGGATAATCCCTCATTTCGTAAAGCAGCGGCATGATGCGCCCTTCCCACATGTCGGAAGAAAGCGGCATAACATCCGCTGGCACAGAACTCAAGTTTAGCTTTTTTAAAAGTTGCGGGAATTGATCTAGCAAGTGGGCGAGGTAGGCGAAGCGCCTACTTCCACTCAACGGTGCGGAACTTGGTGTGATTGACTTCCTTGGCGGGGTAGATGGGAACCACCACTTCTTCCGGGTCGAACCAAAGCTTGATCTCGCGCTCGGAGTCCGTAGTGTCGGACGAAGCGTGGATGACGTTTTCGTAAACGCCCTTGGTGGTGATGCGCCCGAACGAGCCGCGGATCGAAGTGGGATCGGCTTCTTCGGGGTTGGTCGCTCCGGCAATTTTGCGAACCTTTGCGATGGCGTCGGGCCCTTGGTAGACCAGCGCCAGAACGCGTTCGCAATTGTGGTGGTGACCCTGAATGTAAACGATGAGATCTTTAAAAAACGGTTTATCTTTTAGATGAATGTAGTGCTCTTCCGCCAAATCCTTGGAAACCTTAACCACTTTGGAAGCGATGATGACCAGTTTCGTTTCGGAAAGCTTCGTGAGGATGTTGCCCGTGAGGGATTTTTTGAGCCCGTCGGGTTTGACTAAAACCAGGGTCTGTTCGATATTTTCTTTGCTCATTGGGAGCCCTATTGTAATCGAAAGTCGCGACGCTTGTCAACTGATGAACAAAAGGTAATTGATATGGAGGAGGGAAAAACTAGAACGGTTTAAGAAGTTTTAAAGCCACATTAGACGCGGCAGGCAAAGCGTCCGCCGTTTGTTTGAACTTGGAGTACAGTTCCCACAACATGCCGTGCTTATAAACGAAATCTGAAAATTCCAGCCGGACACAACCCATGGACTCTTTAAAATGCTCCGTCCCCTTGTGCCCGCCGCTGGGATTGAAATCAAAATACTTGATGCCGCTCGTAAACGCAAAATCGATAATATTTTGATAAGCGTATTTGGCCGCGCCGATCTCGCGCGCCAGGGGAAGCCACGCCGCATGCCAAACATCCAGATGCTGGTTGAATTGGCAGGTCACGGCCCCTCCAATGATTTTTCCCATATACTTCGCGTACCAAAACGATACGCCTTCCTTCGTTTTTTCAAATAATTCCTTAAACAGTTCGTATTTATAGAAACTCGTGGCTTTCTCGCCCCAATCCGCGATGACCTTCTCGTACACTTCGTAATACGACCGGAGCCCGGCTTCGTTTTCCAACAATCCGACCTCCACGCCGCATTGCTCCGCGTTTCGGATTCCTTTCTTGGTTCCCCTCTCAAATCGCTGGGATATTTCATCGGTATTTTTAAATTCGCTTAATATGAGAAGGTGGGTTACGCTCGTACGCTTTTCAAAGCCCTCTAAATAAGGACTCCAATCGTAGAACGGATTGCCGTAAACGACTAAGTCGGCCGTTCGCATGCTACTGAGCCCATCGAGCGCTAATTGCAATTTTTCCAAACTGATCGAACGGTTGAAGATCGGACCTCCATAAACCCCGGGTTCGCAGGATTTATAATATTTGAAGAAGCCTCCGAGTTCGGCCCCAGTTTCCATCACGGGAAACAAGATCCAATCGTCGTCCTCAAACTGGATGGCTTTGGTGGCATTTTTGAATTCCGGATATGCTTTTTTGAAGGCGTCAGACCAGGCGTAGGTATGAAAAAAGGTTGAGTGGCTGCAATGGGAAGCAATATTGTCCCACAATTTTTGAGGAACATCTTCAATAATATTCATGATTTGACCCTGGGGGCCCCCGATAGTGGTTGGCGTTGCACTTATATATAACAGCAAAACGCCCCCTCGTCAATGACCCAATTTTAGGCGCGATTGTGGGTATTTCGGTATTATTGTAGAATACTTTCTCAATTTGCAGCGGGGATTAGCGCAGTGGTAGCGCGCTCGGTTCGGGACCGAGAGGTCGTGGGTTCAAGCCCCACATCCCCGAAAGTTTTTCCGTTGTCAAAAATCCATGATTAACCTCATAAAAGCGTTTCGGCAAAAAACTAGGCACTATATCAGCGACCTGAAAATGCGCGCCTATATCGAAGACCATTTTCCGGGAACGGTGATTGAAGAAGGCGTGCAGATCAAGGGCGAGCTCGAGCATTTGAAACTCGGCAAAAAAGTGATCATTCAAAAAGGAACGGCGATTAACCTCGGGGGATTTGAATGGTGCCAAAACACAGGGTGGCTTGAGATCGGGGACTACAGCGTTCTATCTCCTTATTGCGTCGTTTACGCGGCGGGACCCGGCGGCATCCGCATCGGCCAGAACTTCGATTGCGGGCCGGGCGTCGGTATTTTCGCGAGCCGGAGCGATTACATCATGGGATCGAGCGCCGGGACGGAGCGGCATATTTTTGAGCCGGTGCAAATCGGAGACGGGGTCATCATCTTCTCAAACGCGGTGATCAGCCCGGGAGTCACCGTGGGAGACGGCGCGGTGATCGCGGCCTGCGCGGCGGTGACGAAAAGCGTGCCCCCCAACAGTATGGTCGGAGGAACCCCCGCTAAAATCATCCGACAATCCGTCAGACCTCAACCTTCCCGCCCATCGTCCTAAAACAGCTTTAAATGACCTTCGCATGGTAACTGCGTGAAAAAAATTCTGATAGGCGCAGCGCTCCTCGTTTTCATCGCTTTAACGGCGTTCGGCGCGACCGGTTATTTTTACAAACCCAAAATCAGCGTCCCTCCGGAACTGAAAGGAGAGATCATCAACCTGCGAGGAACCAAAATCCGATACTGTCAGGTGGGCGAAGGGCCGGACATTTTGATGATCCACGCCTGCCCGGGTTCTATCGAAGACTTCGATCCCATTTTGAGCCCGCTCGCTAAGAATTTCCGGATCACGCTCTACGACCGGCCGGGCAACGGCTACAGCGACAATAGCGGAAACATGTACACGCTGAACTACAACGCGCGGATCGCCGAAGATTTAATCGCCGCGCTCAAACTTAAAAATGTTCTAGTGCTCGGCCACTCCTATGGATCGGGCGTGGCGCTTTCCATGGCGATCAACGGCAACGCGAACATTCGGGCGCTCGTCCTGATGGGCTGCCCCGGTTACAGGCCGGTCAGCATCGACGCCATCAGCTATCTCCTCGGCATTCCTTATGTGGGCAAAGGGCTCTCGGTGATCGCCTCGCCGATCATTGGAGACGATATCATTCGAAGCCGGTTAACCAAGGGTTTCAGCCCGAACGAAAATTCGCTCACATCCGACGACATGGAACTCCGCGTGAAAATGTGGTCGCAGCCGCAGATCCCCGTCACGCGCTCGCGCGAACTGCTGAACCTGGGCGCCGACCTCGAAGCCAACAGCCGCCACTACGGCAGCATCATCAAGCGCGTGATCCTGATCCAGGGCAAGGAAGACTGGGTGACCAAAGCCGCCTGGAAACTTCATGACGACATCATCGGCTCCCAGCTCATCGTGATGGAAGGCGTGGGCCATTACCCGCAGTTCGCCAAACCCGACGAAGTCGTGAAGATTATCGAAGACACGATGGGAATTTCACCGCTTCCAAAAGAAAATAAAAAGAAGGAGAAATAACATGAAGACTTCCACGCACCGCCTCATCCTGGCCCTGCCCCTCATTTTCACGCTCCTCGCGCCCGCTTTCTGCGCCGATAGTTTCGAAGGCGAAATGAAGTTCAAAGTCACGAACGAAAAAAAGAAAAAGGATCCCATGGAGTTCAGCTATTTCATCAAGGGGGACAAGGCGCGCATGGAATCGATCGATAAGAAAACGAAAAAAATCCGCCCCATGATCATCGACCAGGCGCGGAAAGTGATGATCGTTTCCATGAACGACCAGAAGCAATACATGGAAATATCCATGGACCGGCCTGAAAAGCAGGCGCGGACCGTGACGAAAAAAGAAGGCAAAAAGGATTTTGAAGCGACGGGAAAAACCGAAACGATATTGGGCTATCCCTGCGAACAGTACATTTCAAGGGATGAGGACGGCGAATCGGAAATCTGGGCCACCAAAAAACTGGGCAAGTTCGCCGGTTTCGCCGACACTTCCGGCCGCGGCAAATTGTCCGCCTGGCAGGAGCGCGCGGCGCGCGAAGGTTTCTTTCCTTTAAAGACCATCGAGAAAACCCCAGAGGGCGAAGTTAAATCCACTTTGGAAGTCACCAGCATCGACAAGAAGACCCTGAGCGCCTCGCTCTTTGAACCGCCCGCGGGCTACGCGAAGATGGAAATGCCCGGACATATGGGCGGAATGATGACCCCTCAGTCCACCATGCGCGACCACGACGCGAACCGGCGCGGCAAGAGCAATGAAAACGATGAAACGAATCAGAACTCTGAAGCGATCAAGGCAATGATGGAGAAGTACAAGCAAAAATTTTCCAACGGAAAATAAAAATCACCCCCAACACCATTCAGCTTCGCGACCTGAGCGTTACCCGCGAAGTCCCTATCCTATCCGACATCAGCTGGGAAGTTAAACAGGGAGAACATTGGGCGCTGCTCGGAGCCAACGGCTCCGGCAAAACCTCGCTCGTTTCGACGCTCGCCGGCTACATGACCCCCACCAGCGGCACCATGACCGTCCTCGGCGAAACCTACGGCGAAACCGACTGGCGCGATTTACAAAAACACATCGGCCTCGTCAGCTCCTCCCTCTATCAGCGTATCGAAAGAGCCGAGACCGCGCTCGAAACCGTGGTTAGCGGCCGCTACACCATGATCAATTTCTGGGGCACGATCACCCCCGATGACCGCAAGAAAGCCCTCGAAGTTCTAAGGAGGGTCGAATGCGAAAAGCTGGCCCAACGCGAATGGGGCGTCCTCTCCCAAGGCGAGCGCCAAAGAGTATTGATCGGCCGCGCCCTCATCGGAAATCCGAAGCTGTTAATCCTGGACGAACCCTGCGCCGGCCTCGACCCCGCCGCCCGCGAAAACTTCCTCGCCTTCATCGACCGCCTGAGCCAGAGAAAATCCTCCCCCAACCTCGTCCTGGCCACGCACCACCTCGAAGAAATCCTTCCCCTCTTCACCCACGCCCTGATTCTTAAGAGCGGCCGCGCCCTCGCCTCCGGCCCCGTCGCCCAAACCCTCCGCTCCGAAATCCTCTCCGAAGCCTTCAACACCAAACTCCAGATCGAAAAGCGCAACGCCCGCTATCACCTCACCATCCAGCCCCGCAAAAACCTCGTCATTTAAAGTGCGCCCCGCACCAAAGTTTAGTAAAATACTGCTCCAATCCATTTTGTCTAATTTCAATGGTGGCTGCCGTCTTCTCTCAAGAAGTGCCATAAAGAAGACGACTGCACCATCCTCTTAAAAGCGGTTTTGGAAATGGTGGCTGTAGCTCAATGGCAGAGCACTCGACTGTGGCTCGAGCGGTTGCGGGTTCGACCCCCGTCAGCCACCCCGTTTTTTACTACCATAGAACACCCCTTCCAGCGCATCCCTATCGCCCCAAACCTGAGGAAGCGGCCTTAATTTGATCGTCACCTTTTGATTCATCCCGTCGAAAAGCACCTGTTGCACCAGAAGGTTGATCAGTTCGACCTTCTGCCGATCTTCCATATTAGCGAATACGTGAAGAAATTTACCAAGGCCTTTCCTGATCACATCGGCATCGATCTGCCTGCTCTCCAAATGTTCAATTTCTGTTTTGAGGAGCAGTGACCTTGATTCGAGTTCATCTTGTTTAGCTTTCAACTCATCCAATCTCTTGGAGATAAAATCCCGTCTCTGGGATTGCGGCCCTTCCTCCGCTAAGATGGAAACTAAATTTTTAGCTTCTATCTCGACCTTCCCCAATTGAGCGGCCAGAAGTTTTTTCTCTTCCTGTTTGCACGGAAGCTCTTGGCTAGCCATAGATTGGGTGCGATTGACGATCTGATCCACAAGCGTTTGATTCTCGCTAATCTGCTGCAACCGCTGAACCACAAAATCTTCTAAGGCAATCGCTGGGACGCTCCGGACTCGACATGCGGATTTATCCAGCTTTGTCACGGATAGGCATTTGTAGTAATAGAACCTTGCATCCTTTCTCGGCAAACAGGAAGAGGGCGTCATCGTGGTTTGGCAGGCAGTGCATCGAAGTAAACCTTTCAGCAGAAAAGTGTGTCTTCGATCTTTCACTTCCACGTAGATTTTTCCGTTGTTATTGGCAACAAGAAGTTTTTGAACCCGCAAGAAAATCTTTTCCGAAATGATCGGTTTATGCTCTCCTGTGACGGTTTCATTTTTGAATCTGATTTTGCCAAGG